>JADFOM010000100.1 GCA_022562835.1 Acidobacteriota bacterium
CGCCAGTGCCGCGGCGATTACAAGTGCCCTATTCAAGCTGATAATCGCCGCCACGAGGACCACGCACAAGGCCAGACCAAATGCACCGACGTCACGCACGAGGTGTTCGTTATAGGGCCCGTCCACAGCGACCCACGCGTCGCCTGCACCGGGGAAGTCATCGAAGAACGAGCGCGGAAAGAACTGAGCCCAGATACCGATCAGCGCGTTCATTGCGGCGAGATACCCGAGCGCGATCCTCAATCCCAGTTCACGGGTCATCGGTTTGCCTCTCTAGCGAAGTCACGCTGTCAGACTGATTACCTAAGCGTACGTTCGTCACCCATCAGGGCGCTCAGGTGCACGCGATGTCTCGTCGGCGATGTCGGTGGCAGGTGAGCCGACTTCGTCGGGGTCGCCGTCCTCATGCATCTCGGTCGAACCGGCGACATCATCTGACCGATCTGCCGGATCCGGCTCCTTGGGTCCCTTGGGTGGCATCAGCGTGCCATAGAGGATGCCGATCACTACACCGGCCAAGATCACAAAGATCGGTGAGAGCGTGCCGAAGGCGATAACCGCCTGACCGACGAGGATCATAGCGACGCCCAGACCCATGCCGAGGCCGAAGAGGGCCCCCCGAATCGGATGACGTTTCACATAGGGCGTTGGTCGTGCGTGCATACTCGCCTCCTCATCCGATGAAGGTCCGTGCGGGACGAGCGTTGAACAGCCCGCCTATGCCGAATCCAAGTGCGAGTACTAACCCGATGCCACCGAGCAGAGGCAACCCGCCGACCGTCTTGAAGTAGCCATCGCCCGAACATTCGATGCCGTTAGCGGAGGTCATCTCACCCTCGATTCGAAAGAGCGCATTGATCTTGGCGGCGTTCGGTAGATCTTCGCTGAGATCAACCGACCCAATGTTTCGATTCTTTCCCTTCGGATTGGGGTCGCCGCCCGAATCAAGATTGAGGCCCAGCACATCGATCGACCATTTGTGATCCATCGGGCCGGCGCCGGGTTCCCCTGCGACGCCCGCGTACACGACCACCCCTTCAACATGTACCTCGAACGGGTTACCAGAGGTAAATGCCTGCTTGAGGACCACTGGATCGGATTCGATGTCGGAGTCGATCAGGTCGATAGGCGGCCCCGGATCGTCGAAGTCAGAAGCCATGTCCAGAATGGAACCGTCGGGGCGGAACGAAATCGCGATGCCCATACATGGACCGACCAGCGACGACCCGTCGCCGTCTGGGATGGCGGTCGTCTCAAGGTCCTCCGCGTAGGCGACGATTTCGCCGGGGGGCAGGTCATACTTGCCGGGTTCGCCGATCAGCTCATCGATGTTGTCGGCGCTGAACTCGCCGCCTTCGTTGACTACCGAGTTGATCTCCTCGGTCAGCGCGTCGATCATCTCGGAGTCGACCACAGTGCCGGGAGGGGCCTCAGTGTCGGGAGAGGCCTCGCTGTCGGGAGGGGCCTCAGTGTCGGGAGGGGCTTCGCCTTCCTGCGCACCAACGGACCCGGCGAACAACAACCCCGACAAGAGCAGCGCCGCCACAGCGATGACAACTCTCCGCCTGTTTCGCACGCCACGGCCCCTTCTTTTGTGTGCGGTTGAAGCGTAGGTGACACCAAAGCTTGATCGCGGGATGCCGCGAACGTGCAGCGCGGCCGTAGATCGACGCTCCCGCAGGTTTGGCATCGGGCTAGTTCAGCCTCCGACAGGCGCCCTCAGGATCAGACCGACGAACAGTATGGTGGCGATTGCGCCAAACCTTCTCAACTTCAACGACTTCCTCACGACAACCCCCGTTTGGGTTTCCCGACATCGTCGCGACCCTCATCGGGCGGCTCCACATCTGAGAAACAGTGGCTGGCAGAAATTCAATTGATGTACTGGTCCCATCGACCGAGGTGAGCCAGACTTGAGCACTCGCCGCAGGTTTTTTTGTCCGTCGCCGACGAGTACACGGTGATTGCTACCGCCCCGTCTCGCGGTCGGTTGAGAAATCGAGACAGAGTTTGCGCTGCGCGAAGAGCCAACCGTCCTCGGCGCGCGCGAAGCGGTCGCTGTACCGGATGTACATCGTCATGTCGTGCAGCACGCCATCTCGTTGTTGGACATGGTGAGCGGTGCAGTAGGTCTCGCCGGTTGCGTCATCACCATCGATTTCGAAGAGTTGATTGCCCACCAGATGAAAGGTCGTCACGTACCGTTCTAGACGCGCCATCCCGGTCCTGATCTCCTCATGACCGGTCATTGAACTCACCGCCTCGTTATCAGCGTCGCCGTGATGCGTCGAGATCGTCGCTTCAGAGGTCATCAGGGCGATGATCGCATCGATGTCTAACCGGTCGACAGCCTGGGCGTAACGCAGAACCAGACGCGACAACGCGCGTTCGTCAACGTCGATCACGATCGCACCAGGGGACCGAGCTCCGACTCGAATTCAACGGTCACGGCGTCGACCACGTCACTCAGGCAACGACAAACTTGAATTTCGTACTCGCCAGCGTCGACATACCATCCAGCGCCGGGTCGGGCCGGACGCTCGTCGGTACCTGAGGGCACGGCCCCACCGCGGTAACCGGGCCGCGCACGGATCTCGTCGGCCTCGACGCTAACCGGATCCCAATGTGCGAACGAACGGGCATCGAGATCGATGACCGCAGTCGCGATTTCACCGGCATCGAGGTGGAGTTTCCCAAATCCCTTCAGTTCTCGGTCGGGCCTGAAAAGGCGACTGTCCCGTGGTGACACGTAGACCTGCACGACCTCAGCACCTGCTCTATCACCAGTGTTGGTCACCTGCACCTCGACATTGACATTGCCGTGCTCGTCCGGGGTACTCACAACCGGCGCTCCCCACTCAAACGTCGTGTAGGAGAGCCCATGGCCGAACCCGAACCGCACCGGAAGACGCCGCGTGTCATACCAGCGGTAGCCCATCAACAGACCTTCGCCGTAGTAGCTCCGGTCGTTCTCACCAGGAAACTGACCATAGGCCGGAGTGTGCTCGATCCGTTCGGGAATAGTGATCGGCAATCGGCCCGCTGGTTCGGCCTCACCAAACAGAATCGAGTCGAGCGCGTTTGCCATTTCCTGCCCGCCGAGCCAGGACTGCAACACTGCGGCAGGTTGGTCGATCCAGCTCATCTCCACCGCGGCGCCGGCATTGACCACTACCACAGTCCGTTCGTTTACAGCGGTGACGCGTTCGATCAACTCGACCTGCTCGCCGGGCAGATCCATCACATCGCGATCGTGTCCTTCCGATTCCCACTCGCTGCTCGTACCGACCACGACGATCGCAACGTCGGATTCCGACGCAGCACGAACGGCCCGGTCCATCAGATCTGGTGGTCTTGGCGGCCCGTAGCCGATCTTTGCGCCGTACAGAACCGACGCTTCGCGCGACGAGTACTCGATTTCAATCGCAACACTGGTACCGGCCTCGAGCGTGACATGGGCGGACACCTCTTCGCTCCCCGCACCGAACAGGTGGCCGCCGCCGCGCGGTGGGGGGTTCTCGACACCGTCGAGGATGGTGTGGCCGTCGACGATTACTCGACAGCGCCCCGCTTGCGAAAGCGTGAACTGGTGCTCACCCGATTCGGTAACCATCAGAGTCCCCCGGGCCCGGGCCGAGAATCCCTCAGCTGGCACCCCGGCGGTAGGAGACCCGAACCACACAAAGTCCGAGTTCGGACGGTCCAGCGTCGCAACTACATCGCCGCTGAAGTCATCGGTTGCGAAGAACTCGACTGCGAAACCTGGTTCACCGTCGGGGCGGACAACATCACGACGCGACATGGCCGGGGTTGTCTTGTCGATCACACAACCAGGTTCGTGACGGACCCGAGCACCGAGTCGCTGCGCCAGCGGCTCGAGCGGCGCCGTCTCGTAATGTGCGTTGAGCTTGGCTGACCCGCCTCCCATGATGTGTGCCACCCCAGCGTTCGGTCCGATCAGGGCAACCGAGGCAACATTTTCTGCCAGCGGAAGAACGCCGTCGTTTGTCAAAAGAACTATCGACTCGACGGCTGCTTCATAGGCGATCGCGTGATGCTCGGGGGTGTCAACACCGACCTCGGTATCGTCGATCGCGTCGTCCCAGGCATCGAGGACGTCGATGACATGGAGGTGTCGACGGACAATTTCATCCACGTCCGCCAGGTCTACCTCTCCGGACTCGACGGCTTGAACGAGAGGTCCGCCGTAGAAGGCACCCGGTCCGGGCATTTCGAGATCAAGGCCGGCACGTGCCGACTTCACGGTCGAGCCAGCGGCCAGCCAGTCGGTCACAACAAACCCCTCGAACCCCCATTCACCCTTCAAGACATCGCGTAACAGCCACTCGTTCTCCGTGCTGTAGCTGCCGTTGAGTCGGTTGTATGCGGTCATCAGGCCGAGGGCGCCACCTTCGACCACCGCAGCCTCGAACGGCACAAGGTATATCTCGCGCAACGTGCGTTCGTCGATGATCGAGTCGATCGTGTGTCGTTGAAATTCTGTTTCGTTGCCCACGAAGTGTTTCGGTGTTGTCGCGACACCTTGCGACTGAACACCTCGGACAAAAGCGGCGGCGATCTGGCCGCTCAGGTAGGGGTCCTCCGAATAACATTCGAAGTTGCGGCCATAGAGCGGCGAGCGGTGCATGTTGATCGTTGGCGCCAACAACACTCGCGACTGCTTGGTATGCGCCTCGACGCCAAGCATGGCGCCCGCTCGCTCGACGAGATCAGGGTTGAACGTCGCACCGAGCGCCGATCCGCAAGGGATGCAGGCCGAACTGGCTCCCCCGCCGAACAGCGCTCCACCACGAGCACCGTTTGGCCCGTCGGTCACTTTGATTGCCGGTATACCCAGGCGATCTACGCCGGCGACCCTCCACATGTCGGCGCCGTGGGTCATCGACACCTTCTCTTCGAGTGTGAGTTCGGCGATCAGTGCTTCGATGTCGCGTCCGGCCATGTCGTGCCTCCAGGTGGGTACCGTCGTGACGATATTGGGCGCCGGACGCCGCGGCCAGTTGTCAGACGATCATGAGCTGCGAAGGTGCCTGCGCCGCAACCGTTCGTCAGGCGGCGAAGAAGTCGGCGAGCACGGCTCGATAGGTCTTGTTGTAGGCACCGTAACGGTCGCGAAGTTCCTCGCCTGGCCAATCACTGGGTAGAAGTTCGACCGGCAGCCTTGGGTCGGCGACCAGGTGGCGAACCACTTCTGCCGATAGCACAAAACTCGGCGCCAGTGCGGTGTGGTCGTTGACTTCCAGCGAGTGCTCGGTGGAAGTCATCGAGTCGATCAGACCGCGCGCTGCGTTCGCCCAGGAATCGGTCTCGAAGAGATCGCCGACCACGACCTGGGAAGCAACCGAAGGTCGCCCGACCCAGCGATCAACCTGCGCAGCGAGCAGCCTTTGCACCGACGGGAGGCGGGCCGGGTCCAGGTTGTTGGGTCGAATCCATACTCCGTCGCGCAGTTCTGCAATGTGCAGGTGTCCAAACGCCTTCCTCAGCGCGGCGCGGTCGCTGCTGTGGCGAGCCCCGCGAGTGATGACGAACAGCTCCCAATCGCCATTCCAGGATCGGGTCAGCGGCGCGAAACTGGCCTCCTGTCGGTCCTGGCGTTCGCGCAGCGTTCCGGTCAGTTCGTAGATGCCCGCACGATTGATCAGTTCGCCACGTTCCACCATGCGCGTCAACGCCACCCGTGTGGTTCCCTCGGCGATGCCGAATGCCTCGGCGAGAGCGACGAGGCGCCGACTCGATAGTCGCGGTGGGATCGTTCCCAGCAATAAGGAGGCCACCACGTTGCGTGCGCTGAAGGGCTTGGACACTGCGAAACGATCCTTGGCCTCTACGACGCTACCAAGGTCTTCCAGAACGCCCGGTAGCTGGGGTAGGTCATCTCTGGCGTCAGGTAGCCATCGGCCTCGAGCGCACGATGAAGCTTGGGCAGGTTTGCCATCGGTATGCCCGAATCGACGTGGTGAGCTAGGTGGTAGCCGATCGACTGTGACAAGAACACGTACCGCGACAGGAAACCCTGAGAGATGTGATGTGTGGTCATCCGGCGATCAGCAGATCTCGTCATGCCGGCGTGTTCGGCAAGCGCCCGCAGGCGATTCGCAACCCGCCAGAAGGTCATCCACGGAAGTAGCCACATGAACACGTAAAGCCAGGGATGCCCGCTCAAGGCGAACAGCGTGAACACAACCAATTGACCGGAGAGATATTTCGCGGCGCGCCGTCGGCGGGCGGGCCTTGCGAGGCCCACGATTGCGGGCCTGAGGTTCTTCCAACCTGAGATACCGATGGCATCGCGTATGAGCTTGCGACGCATCGACTCGGCCGGGATCGGGTAGCGAGCGTAGAGCGCGAAGTCCGGTTCCTTCGGACCGAACTCGTCGCGATGGTGTTGGGAGTGAACGAGTCGATACACGTTCGAGCCGTCACCAAATACCAGCCAACCGATGATCTGTTCACCGATCAAATCGTTGAGTCGGCGGTTCGAGAACAACAAGCGATGTGCGGCTTCATGGAACAGCGTGAGCGCCCTCTGAAAATAGATCCCCATCGCAAGAAACGCGACCAGCCATCCGACAGCGTTGTTGACAGATATCGCCGCCCAGCACACGACGACCGGATAAATCGCCGTGATCACCACGAACAAGACGTTGCGTAGGTTTGGGATGCGGCGTAGTTCAGCACGGAACTCGGGTCGAGGCCGTCCGTCGGGACGAAGCCGTTCGCTACCAGCGAACTCTGGTACGGACTCAGGGGCGAGTCCGCCCGTGTAGTCCGCGACCAGAACATCATGTGGTCCAACCTCTGCCATACGTCTACATTACATGGACAACAACATATGTCCACCCAAACGTAACGAACTCGTCTGACGCACCTGAACAGATATTCAGGTCGTCAGGATAGTGTCAGCCATCGAGCGCATCCTTTCGACCGTGAACATCCACCCATCGAAAAGGACACACAGTGTTCCCGCACAAGACAACCGACCAATCCAATAGCAAACCGATAAATCCACGGCGCAAACGCCTGATAGCGACGGTTGCCGGAGTCGGAGAAGTCTGAGATTTGGGATGGGTTCGAGGGGGGTGAGTCGTTACGGTCGATCAGCCGACGGTTGAAGCGTCCACCGTCGACGATCCGGACTCATCTGGTGTCGGCGGGGTTCCGTCGGCCGCTGCCGACGGTGGAGTGGTCTTCGCTTCGGCTGTCGTTGACCGAACGAGAGGAGATCTCGAGAGGGTTAGCGGTGGGCGAGACGATGAGGTGTATTGCAGCCCGGCTGGAACGGGCCCCGTCCACGGTATCTCGGGAGGTGGCCTGTAACGGTGGCCGTCACCGGTATCGAGCTGCGGGAGCGCACCGGGCGTCTCGACATCGGGCTCGACGCCCCAAACCGGGGAAGCTGGCCACCAACCACCGGCTCAGGGCGGTCGTTGAGGCGAAGCTCGAGGCGTGGTGGTCTCCTACCCAGATATCGGAGTGGCTGATCGAGGCATACCCTTCAGATGAGGGAATGCGGGTGTCACACGAAACCATCTACCAGACGTTGTTTATCCAAGGCAAAGGGACGCTGCGTAAGGAGTTGTGGCGTTGTCTACGCACCGGACGGGCCACCCGACGTCCTCAAGGACGTCCCGCCTCGACCAAAGGCAAGATTCGGGACATGGTGATGATCTCTGAACGTCCCGCCGAGATCGAGGATCGGGCGGTGCCCGGTCATTGGGAAGGCGACCTGTTGATGGGGAGACGTCAGACCGCGATCGGCACTCTGGTGGAACGCTGGTCCCGGTATGTGATGCTGTTTGGTCTCCCAGACGGCAACACCGCCGAAGCCGTCCGTGACGCCCTGACCCAAACCGTGCAACGGCTACCCGACCATCTCTGGCAGTCACTGACCTGGGATCAAGGCCGAGAAATGGCCCAACACGCCCAGTTCACCGTTGACACCGGAGTCGACGTCTACTTCTGTGACCCCCAATCGCCGTGGCAGCGAGGAACCAACGAGAACACCAACGGTCTACTCCGCCAATACTTCCCCAAAGGCACCGACATGAGCCAGCTCACCCAGGCTGACCTCGACCAAGCCGCCTACTCCCTAAAAACCCGCCCTCGACAAAC
>JADFOM010000101.1 GCA_022562835.1 Acidobacteriota bacterium
AACAGGTCAACCACCTCGACTGACGGTGCGTCGCTCAGCCGCTCAAGGGCCTCATAGACCTCGCTGAACAGAGGTGCTTCCCCCAGGTCTTCGATCCCGAGGCCGAGCCGCGCGGCAGGGTCGCCCAGGAACGGGACCACGGTTTCGGAGCCAACCAATGCCACGTACGTCGTGTAACTCGCGGCAGAAGCCAGCAGCGCTGGCAGCAGAGCCCTTCTAGCAAGGTCGACCCTATAAGGCACCTCGAGCGCGAACAGCACGCCGGTCGCCGGCGCCTTGAACACCGCGGCGACGCCGGCCGCGGCACCAGCGGTCAAGAGCAGCTGTGCGTCTTCTCGGCGGAGCCACTGCACACCCCTGTGGTATATGCCGAGGCCGGTAGCGGAACCAAAGTAGATCGAGGGACCTTCAAGGCCCACTGCGCCGCCCATGCCAATTGTGGCGGCACCTGCCAGGAACTTTCCTGGCAGGTCCTTGAGCGAAAGGCTTGGATGTCGTTCGTGGTATTCACGGATGTACAGATCACTCGTGGCCGGTGACTGGTCGCCGGTGAGATACCGCAGAATAATCGCAGAGACGACGAGTCCGAACAGGGGTGCTGTCGCTAGCCACATCATGGGCCAGTCGGAAATCTGGTCGGCGAGGACATCGACGGTGAATTTCTCGAAGGCGGCAACGAGCACAGCGATCACTACGCCCGTTCCGATCGCGATCACGACTACGCGGGCGAAGTAGCTCGAGACGAGCGAACGTTTTACGGACTCGAGTAACTTGGTGATCACCTAGGGCCGCCGCAGCACCGGATGTGGGACAGGCACGGAGGCATCGAGAGCCAAACGGTTTGCGAGATGGTCATAGACGCGCTCACCGACCATCGCGGTCAGTTCGTCACGCAGCGTCACATAAACGGGCTCGTGAGCAACGAACGCCTCGATCTCCTCCGTGCACCACCAGCCGAGGTCGTCGCCTCCCTCGCCCCAGTTTCGCCTCGCCCATTCGCCGAGAAAGTACGTACCGTGGCCGTTGTCATCCACATGGTGTTCGAGCCTCAACGGGAGTTGCCAGCACACATCGGGCTTCCAGTCGATGTACGACTCGCCGCGTTTGGTGGCGGCCGTGTGCAGCGCGCAGCCCGGCCCACCTTCAAATCCGGCCGGGTTGTGGAAGATGCAGACACCATCGACGGTTCGGGTTACTTCATCGCCGTCTGCATCGGTGGTCAGTTCGTCGCCCGCATGGCTGTGGTTGTGCCAGTCTGCGGGGTCGAGTCGTTTCGCTGCCGACAGCACCCGATCTCGGTCCTCATCGCCGGTGAAGTGGGCCCCGTGTGAGCAGCATCCATGCAGCGCTTCGGCGTTCGGCTCGGCTTCGATTCCGGGACATCCCTCGTTCCAGATGCAACGCCAATTGCTCGTCAGCATCGTCGCGTCGAACATCCACGAGTCTCCGTGCTCATCTTCGAAGGCCAACCACTCGCGATCGTTTGACATCTCTACGTCGACTGTGGCCATCGGTCGTTGATCGTAGCGGGCCGGGCTCGCTTCGGCGGGCCGCGGAATGGCTAGGGTGAAGTCGATGGCAGGCGAATTCGATGACATCCGGGCTCGGCTCGAGCGAATCTCCGAGGAACTTGGCGATCTTGCGATCTCGCGGCTGCGAGACTCCATCGAGCAGGGCGGATCGGAGCTCCCGATCGACGAGAAACGACTCCATCGAGCACGTCGTGCTGTCGATAAGGCCGCTCACGTTCTCGATGACCGCGACACTGAATTCTAGCGACGAAGCCTGTCACTCAACCGCCTTCTAGCTGCGACGACGTCCGTTTAGCGCGTCGATCATCATGCGCAACCGGGCGTGTGAGGAGCGGTCGAACGCAAAGCCGATGCGGTCGAGGTCTACATGATCGCCATCTGCCAACTCGGCGTTGGTCGTCTCTACTCGCTCGACTTGGCCACCGGCCAGAACGTCGCTGAACTCGCCATTGAGTTCCACGATCTCCTCGTCGCTCGGGCGACGCTTGAGGCGGAGGATCAACCGCTGACCAACGTACCGCGCCGAGTGGTACGTGGAGTAGAAGCCGCAGATCTCCTCTGTCGCTTCGGTCACGTCCGAGGTGATGTGGACTAGAGCGAGGTCATCGGCTGTGATCAGGCCCTGTCCTTGAAGCTCACGCTCGACGAAGGCTCGCCAGTTCTGCCAGTAGGTCCCTCCCTCGGGTTCCAGCAGCACGACCGGTGTCAGATTCGATTTGCCGGTCTGCATGAGGGTCAACAGCTCGAAAGTCTCGTCC
The DNA here is from genome assembly GCA_022562835.1 of Acidobacteriota bacterium. Classification (GTDB taxonomy): domain Bacteria; phylum Actinomycetota; class Acidimicrobiia; order Acidimicrobiales; family SHLQ01; genus JADFOM01. The sequence goes on from JADFOM010000101.1 coordinate 2,291, forward strand.
AAGGTTCCGAACCCGCCGGGCAGCATCGCATAACCCGTCGACTCCTTCATGAACGTCAGCTTCCGTGTGAAGAAGTACCGAAAGTTGATGAGCTTTGGGTCATCGGCGATGAACTCGTTGGCTGACGCCTCGAAGGGGAGACGGATGTTGATCCCGAATGAGTTCTCCGATCCGGCACCCTCGAGGCCTGCTGCCATGATCCCCGGTCCGGCTCCCGTCATGACCATCCAGTCGCGCTCGGCCATCGCCGCTCCGAAGTCCCGTGCGGTGATATATGCCGGCTCGTCGACCTTGATACGTGCCGAGCCGAAGATCGTTGCCTTGGGCACGTCCTTGTAGGGAGCGAAGACGTGAAACGCATAGCGCAGTTCCTTGAGCGCAGCGTTGACCAGCTTGCGATCTCCACGACCGACATCTTCGAAGCCAAGCCGCAGCGCCGACACCACCATCTCGAAGATCTGGTCTTCGTCGACCGTGATTCCAGACGTCTCGATGAGGTCGCTGATCGCCTCATCGAGCTCCGCCCTCCCCGTGCGATACCGCGAGCGTCGTTCACCCACCGATGATCACCTTCGTCGCACGCTGCGGCACTGGTAGTGCAGTGTCGTCGAGCACTGGATCGTAAAGCGTGTTGCGCTGCACGAGTGTGCGGCCAAGCGACGACGCGAGGGCCTCGAAAGCCTCCCGATCGGCGCTTTGACCATGTTCGGCGCCGGCAGCCCGGCTGATGTTCTCGTTCATCAATGTCCCGCCGAGGTCGTTGACGCCTGCCGACAACAGTTCCTTGGTCCCGCCAAGGCCGATCTTGACCCACGATGCCTGAATATTGTCGATGAGGCCGTGGTAGGTAATCCGCGCGATGGCGTGCATCAACAGGGTCTCGCGAAACGTCGGACCCCTGCGAGCCTTGCGTTGGAGATAGATCGGGGACGCCATGTGAACAAACGGCAGACCGACGAACTCCGTGAACCCCCCGGTCTCTGCCTGAAGGTTGCGGGTCAACAGAAGATGCCGAGCCCAGTGCCGTGGTGATTCGACGGAGCCGAACATGATGGTGATGTTGGAAGACAACCCGATCGAGTGCGCCGTGCGGTGCGCGTCGAGCCACTCGTCGCTCGTGATCTTGTCGGGACATAGGATCTCGCGGATGCCATCGTCAAGTATTTCCGCAGCCGTTCCTGGCAACGACTTCAACCCGGCGTCGGAGAGCCGTCTTAGGTACGACTCGAGCGGTTCGTCGAGTCGGCGGGCACCCTCGGTCACCTCGAGTGCCGTGAAACCATGCACGTGCATGCCGGGGATCGCCTCGGTCACCGCTTTGGTGATGTCGATGTAGGTCTCGCCGGTGAACTTGGGGTGGATGCCGCCTTGCAGGCACACCTCGGTCGCCCCAATCCTTGCCGCCTCGGCCGCGCGGTCGACGATCTCGTCGATGCTCAACAGATAGGGGGTTCCGCGCAGGTTCAGTGACAGTGGCCCTTTCGAGAACCCGCAAAAGCGGCACTTGTATGTGCATACGTTGGTGTAGTTGATGTTGCGATTGGCAACCCAGGTGACCTTGTCTCCAACGGTCTGCCTGCGCAGCTCGTCAGCCAATTGGGCGACGGCTACGACCTCTGGGCCCCGCGCCGCGAACAAGTCGATGATCTCTGCCTCGCCAACCTGCTGACCAGATGAGACACCGTCGATGATCTCGCGGATCCGACCGTTGGCCCGTGCCGACCCCTCGAGCAGTGACGGAGGTTCAACATTCGAACCCGAATACCATTGTGTCGACGCATCGCCGATCGTCATGACCTCGGCTCCATCGGTGACCTTTGAGCGCTCCATTGTGCGCTCAGGGAATATTGCTCCCGGGTCGTCACGGCCCAACCCTTCGGCATCGGCGCGGTCCATTACCGCGAAGCGCAACGAGGGGTCGATCCAGCGCTCTGGATCAGCTACGTAGTCCGGATAGATCGTCAGTCGTGGGGCGAGCGTGTGACCGCGGTCTTCGGTAACCGAGGCGAGCCGATCGAGTTCGGGCCAGGGTCGCTCTGGGTTGACATGGTCGGCGGTGACTGGGGAAACGCCACCCCAGTCATCGATGCCGGCGTCGAGCAACACACCGAAATCGTCGGACAGGTTCGGGGGTGCCTGGAGGTGCACGTCGTCGGGCAGGATCATCCTCGCCAATGCGATGGCATCGAGATAGGTAGCCTCATCACAAGGCGCTGAACGGGCCATGCCGGTGCCGGGCTTCGGCACAAAATTCTGAACGATGACCTCTTGGACGTGACCGTGCCGGCGATGGCTCGCCGCAATAGCCTCGAGCGCCTCGATTCGGTCGACACGCTCCTCACCGATGCCGACGAGGATGCCGGTAGTGAATGGAATCGCCGCCTCACCTGCGGCCTCAATTGTGCCAAGCCGGCGCTGGACGGTCTTGTCTGGCGCACGGTGGTGCGCCGCAAGATCGTCGCGCAACGATTCGATCATCATCCCCTGCGATGGCGAGACAGATCTCAGGGCGGCGAGCTCGTCGGCGTAGAGTGCTCCAGCGTTGGAGTGGGGGAGCAGACCGGTCTCGGAAACGACCAGCCTGGCCATCGCCACGAGGTAGTCGACAGTGGAGGCGTAGCCGTTTGACGACAGCCACTCTGCGGCCACGTCGTAACGATGTTCGGGGCGTTCCCCAAGGGTGAAGAGTGCTTCGTGACATCCCTGCTTTGCCCCCGCACGTGCGATAGCGAGTATGTCGTCGGCGCTCATATAAGGAGACTCGAGACGTGCCGGAGGCTGGGCGAACGTGCAGTAACCACAACGGTCGCGACACAACATGGTCAGGGGAATAAAGACCTTGGGGGAATAGGTGACCCGCGTGCCGAACAAGACGTCACGGCGGCTGGCCGCCGCGGCCATGAGTTCTTGGAGCGGCGCCTCGATCAGTGCACGGTCGATCATGAATACTCCTCTTTACGGCTGCGGATACTGCTAGGTAGGACATCCACGTCGCAGCAAGGGCACAGCAGGTGTTGTTCGAGCGGTGTACCGCAGGCGTCGTGGACGAGTGTCGTCGGCGGGTTCTCAGAGTTGAACCAGCGATCACCCCAGTGCATGAGGGCAATAAGAGCGGGCGAGAGGCTCGCCCCTTTCTCCGTGAGACGGTACTCGTAACGCGGTGGCCGATCCTGGTAGGAGACCTTGACGAGTACGTCAGCGTCGACGAGCCGGCCGAGTCGCTCGGTCAGTAGGTTTCGGGCGACACCGAGGCCGCTCTGGATCTCAGAGAAGCGGTGCGAGCCTCGAAAAATGTCGCGCAAAATCAGCAGTGTCCAGCGGTCTCCGACGATGTCGAGTGTTTGCGAGATGCTGCACAGCTCGGAGTCACTGGTCATGAGTCCGACACCATAGCAGTAAGTTCTGATTTGAAACCCACTCATGGATCGTGAGCCCCCTGAGCATTGCGACTCAGGGCGTGAGACGTCGGACCGTATCGCGTTGCCCAACCGTCGTTAGACCGGCATGAACCCCGGCCAGCGTTTCATCAGCTGAAGCCTTGACGTTTCATCGAACAGTCGGTCGGGGTGACCTGCGACGATATCGACGCCGATTTCCGTGGCCATCCGCTCGTAGGCCTCGTCCAGGGTCGTCTCCGCGTTGTTGCCGTCGAGGACGGTGGCCTTCCAGGACACCGACAACCGAACCTCCCGGTCGTCGAAGCGACCCAGTATCGCTCCATCATCAACCACCACCCAGCTGTCACCGTCGTGATCGATGGTTGTATCGGCCGTCATTTCAGCGGGCGATGTCGTGTCGGCAGCGCCGATGCGCTCGACGCGGTGATACATAAAGTCGTTGTCGCCGACGATTGCGGTATTCCACATCGAGACCTGCTCGCGGCCGTCCGATCCGGCACCATCGGGCCAATATGTAAAGCCGCCGTTCGCTCCGGCGAAGAACCACGCGACCGCAGTGATCGAATTGATGCGTTCGGCCTCAAATAGTCGTGACGTGCCCATGGCTTGCAGGAACCAACCCGGCACAGCGTCGTGGTCGATACCTCGAAACATGGGCAGGTCGGTGTGCTTTACCGGTTGAGCGATCCACGGCGTGCCTATGTTGACATATACGCCCTCGGGGACGACGTCGTCCGACCCGCACATCTGCGCCGCGGCTGCAACGAATCCATCGTGGTGAAGTAGATCCGCCGCATCATCGAGCAGCAACCCACCGCCTGTCGCCCACTGGGTGTGCCATGTTGGCCAAATGAAACCGCCGGGACGCTCCGGGAACACGTAAGGCCCGTTGAGTCGCGCCAGTTCACGCACGCCCTCTGGATCGTCTACGACGTGATCCAACAGGATCGGTTCTAGGCATCTGTTGAGACCTCGGCGCTCGGCAATGGTCATCGTGATCCTTGCTCTGTTTGTGGTGACGCTCTAGCTTGTTGTGACGCTGTGTTCGGTGTCCGGTGGATGTCAGATATTTGAATGTGACCTTCACGGCATCTCCCGCACGATGCCACTTCAGCTAGCTGGCAGGTCGTCCGCCTTGTCCGACAGTGCCGACAACAGCTCGTCGAATGACTTCACAAAGGCACTCACACCTTCGCGTTCGAGCTGTGTGGTCACGCCGTCGAGATCGACCCCAGCCGCTGTCACCGCAGCAAGCGTCGCTTTTGCTTCATCGAGGTTGACGTCGATGGTGCGTGCAAGTGTGCCGTGATCGGCAAAGGCCTTCAGGGTCGCATCCGGAATTGTGTTGACCGTGTTAGGGCCAATGAGCGAGTCGACGTACAAAGTGTCGGGGTAGTCGGGGTTTTTCGTGGACGTCGAGGCCCACAATGGTCTCTGCGGACGCGCGCCGCGGGCAACCAATGCTTCCCAGCGCGGCCCCGAGAAACGCTCGCGGAACAAGCCGTATGCGACACACGCCTGTGCGATTGCGGTCTTGCCTTTCAGCGCCGCTGCTTCGGGCGTGCCTACAGCGTCCAGACGTCGGTCGACCTCGGTGTCAACACGGGATACGAAGAACGATGCCACGCTCGACACGTGCGAAAGATCGCCATCACAATCCTCGAGGCCCGCGAGGTAGGCCTCGATCACGGCGCCGTAGCGCTCCAACGAGAACAGGAGCGTGACGTTGATGCTGCGACCCTCGGCGATCATTTGTTGGATCGCATCCAACCCCTCAGCGGTGCCCGGTATCTTCACGTAGAGGTTGGGTTCATCGATCGACTCGTCCAACGCCCGTGCCGCCGCGGCAGTCGCCTGGGTGTCATTGGCGAGCGACGGGTCAACCTCGACGGACACGTAGCCGTCAAGACCGTCGCTGCGGTCGTACACGGGGCGAAGAATCGCCAACGCGCCCTCGATGTCGGTTGTCACGAGTTTCCAATATGAATCCTCGATCGATGTACCAGCACTCATCAGCTCAGCAAACTGAGAGTCGTACGCTTCGCTCCCGGTGATTGCATTCTGAAAGATCGCCGGGTTCGAGGTCAGACCCCGTACACCGGCTTCTACCCAGCGCTTCAATTCGCCTGAAGTGATCCACCCGCGGCGGAGATTATCGAGCCAAGGACTCTGACCTTCGTGTTCGTACAGATCGTGCAATCGGCCCATGGTACGCAATCCTCCGTGGCGGCTCTCGGGCATCACGAAATGTTTCGCCCGTACTCCTGTCGCAGTATGTCAAAACGTGAGGTCAACCCGGTGCCTTACGATCACGAATTGGCCAGCAAGACCTTTGCTCGAGACACCACGTTCTCTGGCGTCATTCCAAGGCGGGCGAGCGCCTCGCCGCCCGGCGCCGAGGCGCCAAATCGATCGATACCCAGAGCATCGTCGACC
>JADFOM010000102.1 GCA_022562835.1 Acidobacteriota bacterium
AGTCGACGCGGAGGGTCTGGATCCACTCGAACATGTCGGCTGCGATCTTGTCCTCGCCTACAGCGAGGTGTGCGAGGACACATTCGCAGGTCTCGGCCGCGGTAATCCAGGGTCGGTCGCTGACGCAGCGTATGCCTGTGCCATCCATCAAGAACGCATCGCGTCGTTCGTCGAGGTGGCGTCGTCCGGCTTCGCCAGCGAGGGCACCGCAGAGCACGGGGTAGTACCAGTCCATCGCCCAGCGATGTTTTGGGGCAAACGCGCCCTCGGGGCGGTCCCGCACGACCTGGGCGAGTGAGGCGAGGCTTAACTCCCAGTCGGGCCTTTCGTGATCGAGTTCCTCGGCGAGCGCGACGGCGCAGCGCAACGAATGACAGACACTTGACGATCCGGTCAACAGCGCGAACGACCACGGTGTGCCATCGGGGTGGCGGGCCCAGACGATCTCGCCGCGAGGCTGTTGCAGATCTAGCACGAAATCGATGGCTCGTTCGACGATTGGCCAGTACTGCTCCGCGAATCCGCGGTCGTCGCTAAGTAGATAGTGGTGCCACACGCCGGTAGCGATATATGCGATGACGTTGGCGTCGAGTTTCGGGTCTTCGACTTCGTCGGGCAGGTAGTACTGATGCCACGATCCGTCGGGCCTTTGCAGGTCGGCGAGCCAGCGGTACGCAAGTTCTGCTTCCTGGCTCAGTCCGGCGATGTCCATCGCCATGGCCGCCTCGATGTGGTTCCACGGGTCGGCGTGACCGCCGGGGAACCAAGGGATCATTCCGTTGGGGAGCTGCCACTCGGCGATAGTGCCTGCGGTGGCTTTGATGTCGGCGGCGCTCAGTACGCCGGTGACCTCAGGAGTATGCATGTGCGATCCGGTCCGTTGTTTGTTCGCCAGCAGCGGGTTTTGTCGCGTACACGGCGAGGCTCTTTCCTATGAGCGGGTTCAAAAGCGATTCGGCCGTGCGGGTAACGAACGGCGCATTGATGATGTCCCAGCTCAGCAGACGATGATATGCGCTTACCAACCGGTTGTCCTCTACCTCTTCGTTGGGTCCGACCGCGCAGCGAAGCCACCAGTAGGGCGAATGCAGCGCGTGCGCGTGGTGCCGGTCGTGGTAGTCGAGGCCAGCGGTCGCAAGGCGTGACCGAATTTCTGCGACGGTGTAGATCCGGACGTGGCCACCCTCGGCTGCAGGAGCGTGGTAATCGTCTGACAGCGCCCAGCAGATGCGTTCGGGAAGGAACGCCGGCACGGTTACAGCCAACATGCCGCCTGGCTTGAGTATGCGTGCGAGCTCAGCGAACGCGGCGTCATCGGCGGGGATGTGCTCCAACACCTCCGAAGCGATGATGCGGTCGAAGGTCTCGTCAGGAAACGGGAGCGTTGTTGCATCACCCTGGGATGCACTCACGGACACGTCCTCGGCGATCTCGCCGTCGCTTAGCATCGCATAGGCGATTTTGCGCACCTCAACGAGCTCGTCGTGAGCGAGGTCACACGCTATGACGTTCGCCCCGCGTCGTAGCGCCTCGTACGCGTGTCGGCCGAATCCGCATCCCAGATCCAACATGAGGTGGCCCTCACGGAGTTCCAGTCGGTCGTAGTTGACTGTGAGCATCGGTTAGGAACCGGTTCTTTCGTCGAGCAGCGCCCGATATTGCTCGACGGTCGCATCGGCGGTGTGACGCCAACTCCAGCGCTCGGTCACCCGTTTACGGCCAGCCGCGCCGACTCGGGCGCGCGCCTCGGGGTCGTCGAGAGAGCTGGCGATTCGGTCGGCTAGAGCACCGCTGTCGCCGGGGATCACCGAGAAACAGGTGTCGTTGTCCGCCCCGGTCACCTCCGGCAATGCCCCGCCGGTGGTGGCGACCAGGGGAACACCGCAAGACATTGCCTCGATCGACGGCAGTGAAAAGCCTTCGTAGAGGGACGGGACGACGGCGAGCTCAGCTTCGGAGTAGAGGTCGACGATGTGTTGGTCGCTGACGCCGCTGACGAATCTCACACAGTCGGCCAGCCCGAGTTCTTGCAGCGTGTTAGATGCGTGCGAGTTGTCCTTGGGTTTGCCGATGATGACAAGTTCGATGTCGCGTTCGGTGCGTAGCTTGGCTACGGCTTCGAGCAAATAGCGGAGCCCCTTGAGCGCAACGTCTGCGCTTGCGGTGGTGATGAGCCGGCCGGGGATGCGTTCGATATTGTCCATCGGGCGGAACAGGTCGACGTCGACGCCGACCGGCACAACGTGGATCCGCTCGATCGGCACCTGGTGATCGGCGCTGATATCGGCCTTCGAGTTCTCCGAAACTGTGAGCACACGGACCATTCGCTTCGCGACCTGGGTCTGCATCCTCGTGAACGCGTACCAACGGCGTTTGCCGATCCGTTCCCACAGAGTTCGTGCGTGTTCGATCTCGAGGCGGCGGTCGACGGTGATTGGATGATGAATGGTCGACAGCACCGGGAAGTGCTTCTGAACATCGAGCAAACCCCATCCTAGGGTTTGGTTGTCGTGCACGAGGTCGAAGTCGCCCTTACGCTCGCGCAGGGCACGTGCGGCGCGCAGCGAGAAGGCCATCGGTTCGGGGAAGTTACCGGTGCAGAACGAGAGCGTCTCGACGACGTCGGTCCAATCTTCCAGCTCAAAGAGTGCGGGCAGCCGCATTGGGTGGTGTTCGTTGTAGATGTCGAGGCTGCGCAACTCGTGCAACGGGATGTCATCGTCGACCTCGGGGTAGGGCTGGCCGCCGTAGACCTCAACGTGGTGCCCGAGCTTTACGAGTGCGTTGGATAGGTGACGTACGTATACGCCCTGTCCGCCACAGTGTGGTTTGCCCCTATAACTCAGCAGCGCGATGCGAAGGGGGGTCTCGTCGATCATGCGAACCCCCTTAGGGTGACAAATTCGAGACGATATGGTCGCACCAGTATGCGAAGTTTCCCCGCGATTTCACACACCGCAGGTTCCGATGTTACCTAACGGTCATTATGAGATTCGCCTTGACAGGCCGATCGTCGTGCTGACGCCGACAGATCGTCCCTGCTCGGCCGCGCCATGAGGGCATTGGTGCAGCGGGTAACCAGGGCTTCGGTGCGGGCGGACGGCAGCGAGATCGGCTCTATCGGCAACGGTCTGTGCGTTCTCGTGGGAGTGACACATGACGAAGATGAGGCGACGGCGGACAAGCTGGCCGACAAGATCTGGAACCTACGGATACTCGACGACGAGGACGGAGTCATGAATCTATCGATCGCCCAGCACGGCGGCGAGATCCTCGTCATAAGTCAGTTCACACTCTATGGATCGACCCGGTCAGGGCGCCGACCATCGTGGGTCGACGCAGCAGCCCCAGCTGAGGCTGCTCCGTTGGTCCAGCGCGTGATCGACACTCTTCGCTCCTTGGGAGCGCAGGTCAGCACAGGTAAGTTCGGCGCCGACATGGCCGTCGAGTTGGTCAACGACGGCCCGGTGACGCTTCTCATCGAGGTCTGACCGTTGTGGGTGTTGGGTCGGGTGGTGAACTGTCAGGCTTCGGTTCTACGTCTGATCCGGCGAGCGAGCCAGGCAGCGGCGATGATGGCGAGTGATCCGATCATCATTGGCCAGGCACCCCATTGCACTGCAAGCGTCTGGCCGTCGCGTCGCTCAATGCGGTGAACCATGACGGCCTGATCGCCGATCGAGATCTTGTCGACGATGTCACCGTCAGGGTTGACGACGGCACTAAAACCGGTTGGCGCGGCCTGCAGCACCCAACGGTCGGTTTCGATGGCCCGAAGGCGCGTCGACGCGAGCTGCTGGGTTTGCACCTGTGTAAGCCAATAGCTCGATCCATTGGTCGGGTTCAGGATTACCTCGCCGCCATTGCGCACACCGTCGCGAGCGCGATGGTCGAAGAAGATCTCCCACGAGATGTTCACCGCGTAGGTCGCGTCGTCTGTCACCAAGATGGCGGGTTCGCTCCCCGGCATCGTGTCGCGCTCGGGTAGTGCCGACTCCGCAACCGACTCGAGCAGCCCGCGGAACGGTACAAATTCGCCAAATGGCACAAGGCGGACCTTGTCGTAGCGATCGACGACCTCGCCGCTGGGTTCGATCGCCTCGGAATAGTTCGCATTGTGCTCCTCATCGACCTGAACAAACCACCCCGGCACGATTGTTGCGTCGTGCTGACGGGCGAGTTCGGCCAGAATCGGCGCCGGTTCGTCCGCGAGTAGCAACGGTTCTGCGCACGCGGACGCTCGGTCGACGGTCTCTGGATTGACGACGTTTTCCGGCCACAGAATCAGGTCGAGATCGATTCCGTCCAGCGCTGCGGTCGCCTCTATCTGGCGTTCGAAAACCGCGCGGGCGTTACACGAGGAAAATCGCGTGCCCTGGGGGCCACCGCCTTGTACGACAGCCACATCGAGTGAACCGATGTAGTCAGAGCGAGGCGCGGCGAGTGCAAGCGAGCCGATGATCAGGACGGGTGCGAGAGCGGCGACGGCAAGTCGTCGATGACCGAGCAGCCAAGCGGCGATCGCTGCACCGAGAGCGACCGTCGAGTAAGCGAGCCATAGCGAGCCGAAGAGGCGCACCGTGTACGCGAGTGGGCTGGCCACCTGCCCCATCGGGATCGTGGCGAGTGGTACACCCCCGAACGGCCATGACCAGCGCCAAAGCTCGGCCAGGACGATCGCAGCGGGTAGAGCGAAGAATCGACCTGCGTCAGGTGGCGTGACCGCTGTGGCACATCCCAGAATCACCGCGAATAGGCCGAACGCGAGGAAGTAGCCAGGCGCGGTGAACTTCACCATCCACAGGATGGTGGGAAGGAACCAGCCGGCGGCGAAGACGGCACCGAGTACAAAACGGCGGCGGGTTGCCATGCCCGAGATAGCAACAGTCAGTAGTGCAAAGCCACCGAACGCGAGTGGCCAGAACCCCCAGGGAGGCGTGGACGCCGCGACAGCGAGGCCGCCGATGAGCGCACATGAACGTCGATGACGATCGGCGACCGCCCGCGCCGAACTCAGCAGGCGTCCGCCGCGCGGTTGATTACCGCGTGGAGCTTCGGCCGCACTCGGCCCTTTAGGTTGAGATCGATCAAGTCCGCGAATCCGTACAGTCTGGGCGACAAAAGCACCTTTATGCCATCACGGCGCACCGTGCGGTACTTCGAGAGGTTCTTGCCTTTCAAATAGGTGTCGACCGACACCTCGTAGCGGGTCTTCCCTCAACCGACGGGTGGGATGAAATCGATCACTGCGACGCCACCCCGTTTTGTGATGGCGTCGGTGGCCTCTGTCGAGATGTCGAGATGCATGAATCACCATTGTCTTGGGTCGTCAGCGGTCGCGGATGGACACTCACTCAAACAGTCGGCGCGGACACCGTATTCCGTAGGGAGCGTCATCGACTTGCATACGTTGACGAGTCGGCGTCGAACGCGGTGTCAGACACCGTATTTCCAGCGCACGGGGCGCTCTCGGTGTGCTGGTTCTGTGCTGGGTGTCTGACACCGTATTTCCAGCGCACGGGGCGCTGTCGGTGTGCTGGTTCTGCGCTGGGTGTCTGACACCGGATTCCGGGTTGTGTTATAGCTCCGTGAGGGCTCGAGCCTCGCGGCGACCACTATCGATACACGCTGGGATGCCGACGCCGTCATAACTCGCTCCGGCGACCCCAATGCTGTGGGGCAGCTCGGATCGAGCCGAGGCGATGGCATCGATATGGCCGGGACGGTACTGAGCGAGCGCATCGGGGTAACGCGAGACCCGCACATCTCTGACGTCAATGGGTGTCGACATTGTGTCGACCAGGTCGCCGAGAACGGCCTTGATCAAGGCGGCATCCTCCATCGAGCGATGCCGCAAATCGCCGTCGCGACCGACCGAGGCACGAATGACGAAACGCCGCTCATCGCCGACATGGGCCCACTTAGCCGACGACCACGATGCCGCGGTCAATAATCGACCGCTGCGCCTCTGGACCAGGAAGCCGGATCCGTCGAGCGTGCAGGTCAGCGAGGAGGGGTTGACCACGAACGTCAGCATCGCCACCGAAGAGAACTCGATGGCTCCAAACATTGTGGGTGCATCACGCAACAACCCGACTGCTACCGGCGCGGGTACACAGAGCAGCACTGCGTCGAAACGCTCGCCGTCCACCGACCACCCACCGCGCGGATCTTGGTCGATGGATTCGATGCGAGACCCGGTGTGCACGATTCCACCGAGTCGCTCTGCGAGCACCTCGACCAGACGTGACACGCCGGGCACCAGCGAATGAAATATGTGGGCATCGGGATCTCGTGCTGCACTCGCCAGCTGCGCACGGATCCCCCTTATCAGACTTGCATCGGCTCTCGCGGCGGCGTAGAGCTGCGGGGTGCATGCGGCGACGCTCAGTCGGTCGACATCCCCGGCGTTGATGCCGCTGAGCAAGGGGTCGACCAACGATTCGAGTACCTCGTCGCCAAGACGCCGTCGAATGAGGGAACCGATCGACTCGTCGCGCTCGATCGGTGCGTCGTGACCCTCGAGGTCGCGGGCCGCGCGGGCTGCGCCACGCTCCGATATGAGTCCGCTCGACGCGATTGCGGCCGGCTCGAGCGGGACACCGAGCACCTGTGGTGACGGAATTGGACGGAGGGCTCCACCCGCATGGATGTAGGCGTTGCGGACCGCCGGCGACACGAGATCATCGCTGAGTCCAAGTTCGGTGGCGAGTTGAGTAGCGAACGGCACGCGTGCCAAGAAGGCATCCGCTCCCTCGTCGAGCATTAACGAATCGACCAGACTCATTGCGACCTTGCCGCCGAGACGGGCCGATGCCTCGAATAGCGAGACGTCCGCTTCCTCGCGCAGTTCCCATGCCGCAGCAAGGCCCGTTAGGCCGCCACCCACGATCGCTACGCGCTGTGTCACGGCGACCAAGCGTGTACGTGCTCGACGAGTCGAGTCAGCACCTCGGGGTCGTGGCTCGGGAGAACCCCGTGGCCGAGGTTGAAGATGTGTCCTGGTGCGGACGACCCGCGCCTCAAGACGTCATCGGCGCACTGGGCGATGCGTTCCCATGGACCGAACAATACGGTCGGGTCGAGGTTTCCTTGCACCGCGCGATTTGGGCCGATCCGGCGGGTGGCCTCATCGAGCGGAACGCGCCAGTCGATACCGACGACCTCGGCATCGAGCTCACCGAAACAAGACAACAGCTCGCCGGTGTGGACGCCGAAGATGATGCGCGGCACACCAAACTCCGCGCAGCCCTGCAGGACGCGGTTGCTGTGTGGAAACACAAACTCGCGATAGTCGGCCTCGTTGAGTGCACCTGCCCAGGAATCGAACAGCTGCAAAGCCGAGGCGCCCGCTTCGATCTGGCTGCGCAGTGATGCGATCGCGACATCGGCGAGTCGTTGCATCAACTCGTGCCACAGCTTCGGTTCGTTGTACATCAGTGACTTCGTACGCTCGTAGTTACGGCTCGGTCGACCTTCGATGAGGTAACTCGCAACAGTGAAGGGAGCGCCAGCGAATCCGATAAGGGGAATTTTCAGCTCGTCGACGAGCAACTTCACCGTGTCCGCGACGTAGGGCGCATCGGAGCTGGGCTCGAACGGGCGGACCCGGGCGAGGTCGGCGGAACTCGAGAACGGACTAGCGCAGACGGGTCCTACGCCCGGCTCGATGTCTACACCGAACCCGATGGCGTGTGCGGGGACCATGATGTCGCTGAAGAGGATCGCGGCGTCAACCCCGTAGCGGTTCACGGGCTGAAGGGAGATCTCGGCTGCACGGTCGGGTTCGGCGATCGCCTGGAGAATGCTGCCCTCGCCGCGCACTTGGTGGTATTCGGGTAGCGACCGTCCTGCCTGGCGCATGAACCAGACGGGCACTCGTTCAACCGGTTCGCCTCGACAGGCGCGAAGAAAGTGCGGGGTGCTCACCGCTTCACGTTAGCGACGGCCTGTGGATTCGACCCGACCGAAAGCGCCGAAATTATTGGGACTTGGCCACATCAGCTGCGGTCAACTCTCGGCAGCAGCGCTCAGTTGGCGCCGAAGATCTCTCGAAATGAGCTGAGGCGGTCGCTGCTCAGCCGGCCGATGGTCTCGGCGCGGCTGTGT
>JADFOM010000103.1:0-3565 GCA_022562835.1 Acidobacteriota bacterium
GAAGAGAACCGACACCTATCGAGTAGCAGCGAGGAAGAATCTGTTGCGTGGATTCCGTCTCCGGCGCTGTCGATCACTCGACAGTCTTCAAGCCTGACGTCGTTGGAGTCTGCTATCGAGATCGCGTGGCCGTTCGTGTCGCTCGCGACGAGTCCGTCGATGCTGACCGAGTGTGCCTCGATCAGCTCGACTCCCGCTGATCCAGCGTCGACATGAACGTTGACGAGAGCGATGTGCGCGGTGTCGTGCAGCGCTAATGCAGGCTGGCCGGGGCTGGCCCCGATCACCGCGCCGGTCGACCCGACCACTGTGATGGGGGCCTGAGCCGTCCCGGATTTGGCCTCCAGGATTGCGTTGGGGAGTTGGCCGGCCAACAGAAGGATGGTGTCGCCGGGCAATGCGCGATCGAACGCTTCGTCGATAGTGCTGAGAGGAGCGTCGGGACCTCCACCGGCAGTGTCGTTGCCGCCGGGCGCGACGTGCCACGTAGTCGCCGGTCCCGCATTGCTAGCGAGCGTTGCGTGCGCGGCAAGAGGAGCCGCGCTGAAGAGCGCGACCGCAAAGGCCGTGACGAGCATTCGCAATGAGGTCATGTCCTCAAGATTGGTAGGGCAGCGGTATGTGCCAATCGGCAAAGTCCCGATGCTGTTGAGTGGCTCTGAGGTGGTGGATCGGCGTTTGGGCAACACAATCTCGCTACGCTCGCCGACATGTCCGAGGAACCGGTGGTGAGCGCTGAGGTCATCGACCGCTGGTTCGTGGAGCAAGGTCTGCCGCATCTCATCGACCACTATTCGGCCCGTGAAGACATCTTGACCCGTGCCGCCCCGGCGCTCAGCGTTATTGCGCTCGGAGAAGTGTTCCTCGTGTTCGGGGATCGCTATGCCGGCTGGGCCCAGTTTGCTGTGTTCATGGCTGCGCTCGCCGTGTTGTTCGGGACCGTTGCCGTTGTCAATCGACTGCGCGGCCGTAGGCCGATGGCTCTGCCAGACAATGTCGGGGCACTTGAGATAGCGGCGTTCGTGATCGCACCGACCCTGGTGGGCCTATTGGGAACCCTTGAACCGATCGCGGCAGCGGTTTTTGTTCCTGTTCAGATCGTGATTCTCGTGGTCGTCTACGCGGTGACGTCCTACGGCCTGGTTCCAATGGCGCTCAGAGCGGTTCGACAAGTAGCACGGGGGCTCGGCGATTCGCTGGCTCTCCTCGCGCGTGCGCTGCCCATAATGCTGGTGTTCTCGTTGTTCTTGTTCATCAACGCCGAGGTCTGGCTCATCGCCGATGATTGGAACCCAGAGTTCTATTTCCTCACGCTCAGCGCCTTGGCGGCAATGATCATTCTGTTCGTCGCAGTTTCGATACGAAGTGAGGCCGACGGTCTCGGTCACTTTGCGACTTGGGCTGATGTGAACGAGTGGTCTCGGTCCTCGCCGGTCGATCATGTGTCCGTTCGCGATGATTCAGATGAGGTAGACGAGCCCGTGATCGGTCGGCGGGCGCGCGCGAATGTGTCGCTGATGTTGTTCGTGAATCATCTGGTCAAGGTCGTGATCGTCGTGGTAGTGGTCTTCGCCGTGTATGTGGGGTTCGGACTGCTGTCGATCCGCGAGCTGACCATGAGTGATTGGTTGTTGGTCGATTCCATCGATCCATCCGACATCTATTTCGAGACCCACTGGATGGGCGCGAGGGTGATCCTGACACAGCAGCTCTTGATGGTGTCGGGCTTCATCGCCATGCTCTGCGGCGTTCAGTTCTCGATCGCGCAGATCGGCGAGCGCGCTCGCGGCGATGACGGTCTCGATCCTGTGCAGCGTGACGTTCGCCGTGCTCTGGCGGTGCGTTGCGTGGTGCGCAGGTTGACATGACCGCCATGAGTGGTCGATTTGGTCACAGTGCGTGACCGCTGTCACACTTTGTCCACCCAAACCCCAGCGTCGTAAATCGAGCCAGGGGTGCACTAAAGCCTTGGTGTCACCGTTCCTGTTAGGGCGGTGGCACCAAGCAAGGTTTAGGTCGAGTAGCGCTGCCGAGCCGCGGCGATCTCGCCCCAAGCCGCATCGCGGTCGTCCCAGCGGCCGATGTCGGTGTCCTTGGCTGGCTCTAGTGCCTTGTATACGTCGAAGAAATGACTGATCTCGTCGAGAAGGAATTTCGGCGCATCGTTGAGATCGTGGATGTGGTCCCAACGGGGATCGCCCGCTGGCACTGCGAGAATTTTGGCGTCAGGTCCAGCCTCATCGGTCATCCAGAACACCCCGAGTGGGCGGGCCTTCAGATGGCATCCTGGCACGGTCGGTTCGTCGAGCAGAACCAAAACATCGAGTGGATCGCCATCCTCGGCGAGTGTGTTCGGTATGAAGCCGTAGTCGGCCGGATAGACCGTCGCGGTGAACAAATGCCGGTCGAGCCACAGCGCGCCAGTGTCGTGGTCGATCTCATACTTGTTGCGTGACCCCTTTGGGATCTCGACGATGACCTCGACCCACTCGGCGTCGGTGCTGGGTTCCGCGCTCATCGATGTGACGTTATCGGTTTGTGAGCGCGTGGTGCCCTTTTGTGGAAAAGCGAACAAGTGTTCGATATGGTCGAGAGATGGGTTGGCAGAACCCGCCGGTGCCGTGGCGTGAAATCGAACGCAGATTATCCGACCGACCTTCGCGCGGAATGTCGCATTTTCCGGGTGACAAGGGATACCGAGGCGATGGTGGAGACAGCCCGGCCTGGTCGCGCAAACGTGGTGAATACGAGGGCGCCCATGTCGAACGACACCGCTCGAATACGCCGTACGCCGAGTTGCACTGTCATTCGAACTTTAGTTTTCTCGATGGCGCATCGAGCCCCGAGGAACTCGTCGAGGAGGCGGTTCGCCAAGGTCTTGAAGCCTTGGCGATTACCGACCACAACGGGTTTTATGGTGTCGTGCGATTCGCTGAGGCCGCCCGCGTGCACGGACTGCCGACGGTGTTTGGTGCAGAGCTGACCTGTCCCGACGGAGAAACGCTCGCCATGCCGATCCGCACGGGTACCCACGACCCCTCCGGTACTCATGTGCTCGTTTTGGCCCGCAACCCCGATGGTTATGCAAAGTTGGCCCGGGCAATATCTGAAGCCCAACTGGCGGGGGAGAAGAACGCTCCGCGCCTCAGCCTGGATCGGTTGACAGAGCTTGCGGGGGATTGGGCCGTGCTCACCGGTTGCCGAAAAGGTGCAGTGCCAGCAGCGCTCGAACGTGAGGGGCCTTTGGCCGCACGTCGAGAACTGCACGAAATGATCGACCGCTTCGGTTCCGACAACGTGTTCGTCGAGTTGTGGGATCACGGAACCCCGCTTGACTCTGCGCGCAACGACACGATGGTCAGGTTGGCCATCGAGGCGGGGGTCGAGGTCGTCGCAACCAACAATGTGCACTACCACGTTCCCAGCCGCCGTCGTTTGGCAACGGCGCTTGCTGCCGTACGTTCACATGGCTCGCTCGATGATGTCGATGGTTGGCTTCCAGCCGCGTCGAGTGCGCACCTTCGCTCGGGTGATGAACAGGCGCGACGATTCGCTCGCTACCCCG
>JADFOM010000103.1:3575-8103 GCA_022562835.1 Acidobacteriota bacterium
TCGAACGCGCCGCGGCTCTCGGGCTCGAGTGTGCTTTCGACCTTTCTCTGGTCGCGCCGAAGCTTCCGCCGTTCCCTTGTCCTTCTTGTCACGATGAAATGAGCTGGCTGCGCTGGTTGACCGAGCGGGGTGCCGCCCAACGTTATGGGGCCCGGGCTCATCCCCGTCTGGCTGGCGCGTGGGACCAGATCGACCATGAACTCGACCTGATCGAACAGCTCGGTTTCCCCGGATACTTCTTGGTGGTCTACGACATCGTCGAGTTTTGTCGAACCAACAACATCTTGTGTCAAGGGAGAGGCTCTGCTGCTAACTCCGCGGTCTGTTATGCCCTCGGAATTACCAACGCCGATGCCGTTTCGCTCGGCCTGTTGTTCGAACGGTTCCTCTCAGCGGAACGGGACGGCCCACCCGACATCGACATCGACATCGAATCGGGACGACGTGAAGAGGTCATTCAATACGTCTATGAGCGACATGGCCGCCATCGTGCAGCACAGGTCGCCAACGTCATCTCCTACCGTGCGAAGTCCTCGGTGCGCGACGTTGCAAAGGCTCTTGGGTATTCGAGCGGACAACAGGATGCCTTCTCCAAAAACCTGAGTCGCTGGAGTGACATCTCCAAACAAGATGCGACCGGCGAATCCGACTCCGTGCCGATCGAAGTTCTCGAGCTTGCGGCAGAGCTCGAACACGCGCCTCGCCACCTCGGGATCCATTCGGGCGGCATGGTGATATGTGACCGGCCGATCATCGAGGTCTGCCCGGTCGAGTGGGGTCGAATGGCCAATCGCAGCGTCCTGCAATGGGACAAGGATGACTGCGCATCGGTCGGTCTGGTCAAGTTCGATCTCTTAGGCTAGGGATGCTCAGTGCACTGCACCACGCCATTGACCTCATCGACCTTCACCACGGCATCGAGGTCGACATCGCGACCCTCGAACAAGATGAGGAGGTCTACAACATGTTGTGTCGGGCCGATTCGATCGGGGTATTCCAGGTCGAGAGCCGTGCCCAGATGGCGACGTTGCCGCGCCTCAAGCCACGTAGGTTCTATGACCTCGTCGTCGAGGTCGCGTTGATTCGTCCAGGACCGATCCAGGGCGGATCGGTCCACCCCTATATCCGTCGCCGCAACGGGCAGGAGCCGGTCACCTATCTCCATCCTCTGCTAGAAAAGGCGCTGGCCAAGACTCTCGGTGTGCCGTTGTTTCAAGAACAGCTGATGCAGATGGCCATTGATGTCGGTGGGTTCAGCGCCGGAGACGCCGACCAGCTCCGCCAAGCGATGGGCGCCAAGCGCAGTCGAGATCGGATGGAACAACTTCGCGCCAGGCTCTATGAAGGGATGGCCGAGCGTGGCATCGAAGGAGCGGATGCCGATCAGATCTGGGAGAAGCTCGCAGCGTTCGCGAACTATGGGTTCCCCGAGAGCCATTCGGTCTCGTTCGCATATCTGGTCTATTCCAGCTCCTGGATTAAGCGGTACTTCCCCGCGGCATTCTGTGCGGCTTTGCTCAACGCTCAACCGATGGGGTTCTACTCGCCGCACAGTCTTGTGCAGGATGCCCGCCGCCACGGTGTAACCGTATTGACCCCAGATCTCAACGCTTCAGCAGATGAAGCGATTTTGGAATGGCCAGGAGAGTCTCGGGCCCTGGGTGTGCCAGCATCGGCGGCTCCTGGTGCAGCGGATTCGGGTTGGGGACACGAAGGTCCAACCGTCCGTTTGGGGATCGGTTCGATCCGCCATATCGGCGACGAGTTGGCCAAGGCGATCGCGCGCGGACGTCCCTATCGATCGCTCGAGGATCTGCGACGTCGTGTGGACGGCGTCAACTTGATGGTGCTCGAGTCGCTCGCGACCGCCGGGGCCTTCGAAAAGTGTTTCGGGCTCGATCGACGTCGAGCGTTGTGGAGTGCGGGAGCGGTCGACCAGAGCGATGTCTCGCGTCTTGAAGGCATCGTGACCGGCGCGACCGCGCCGACCCTTCCCGGGATGTCCGAACACGAAACCGCCCTGTCAGACCTATGGGCGACTGGCGTTTCGCCCGACGGTCATCCCACGAAATTTATTCGGCCGAGCTTGGAAGAACAGGGCGTGGTGACCGCCGAGGACCTGCGATCGATGGAGGGGGGCAGCAGGGTCACCGTCGGGGGTGTGGTCACCCACCGTCAGCGTCCAGCGACTGCGGCCGGAACGACGTTCCTCAACCTCGAGGACGAGACGGGTCTTATCAACGTGGTGGTGTCCAAGGGTTGCTGGCGCCATCACCGCGCGATCGCTGGTACGGCACCAGCTCTGAAGGTTAGGGGACGGCTCGAGAACGTCGAAGGGGTAATCAACGTGATCGCAGAGAAGATGGAGCTTCTTGCGGCGGTGACATCAACAGGCTCACGGGACTTCCGTTGAAAATCCTCCCAAACGATACGAAGACCGCGCCAGACGGGCCGGCTCTC
The DNA here is from genome assembly GCA_022562835.1 of Acidobacteriota bacterium. Lineage (GTDB taxonomy): Bacteria > Actinomycetota > Acidimicrobiia > Acidimicrobiales > SHLQ01 > JADFOM01. The sequence goes on from JADFOM010000103.1 coordinate 6,036, forward strand.
GCCACTTCCAGGATTGGTGCGGGTTAGGCTCGCCGCGTGGAAACCGCAGTCGACGTTCTCTGTGTAGCCGCTGGGTTCACCATCGTCATCATGGTTTTGATCTCGGCGATCCGAACCGTAGTTGTGCCACGGGCCGAGTCTGTCATGTTGATGAGGATCGTCTTCGGCGTGACGTTGGTCTTGTTCAACCTTGGAGTTCGACGAGCATCAACTTTCGAGCAACGAGACCGCTTTATGGCGCGTTACGCGCCGGTTTCGCTCATGATCCTTCCGTTGGTCTGGGCGTTGTTTGTGATGTATGGCTTCTCGTTGATCTTCTGGGCGTTCGACGTCGAACCGTACCGAGCGGCTCTAGTGCACAGCGGTTCCTCGATCACGACGCTGGGTTTCGCGTCCACCTCCGATCTGCCGACCGCGCTAATCAGCATCCTCGAGGCGTTCATAGGGTTGACGCTCATCGCGCTGTTGATCAGCTTCCTACCGACGATGTATGGCCTGTTCAACCAGCGCGAGAGCACTGTGTCCAAGCTCTACACTCGCGCGGCTGATTCAGAAGGCGGATACACGCCCACATCGCTGATCAGTCGATCCCACACCGTCGATGCGCTCGACCAACTCAGCGAACTCTGGAGCGAGTGGGAGGATTGGTTCGTTCGACTCGAGGAAGCGCACACTTCATTTCCGGCCCTCAACTTCTTTCGGTCGCCGCGTGCGGACAGATCATGGACGACCGCAGCGGGCCTAGCTCTCGATTCGGCGGCGATCTACATCTCCACGGTCGAGGCGCCGCGCAATCCGAGGGAGTCGTTGATGCTGCGGTCCGGCTATGTCGCGCTGCGGGCGATTGCTGACCATTTCGGAATCGAGCACGATGCGAATCCCAAGCCTGACGATGCGATCTCGGTTTCACAGGACGAATACAACGAGGTTTATGACGCCCTAGCGAAGGCAGGTGTTCCTCTACGAGAGGACCGGGAGCTCGCGTGGCGTGACTTCGCAGGATGGCGCGTCAACTATGACACGGTGTTGCTCGAACTATGCCAACTCACCATGGCTCCGCAGGCGACCTGGTCCTCGGACCGAACCGGGATGCGGATGCCGAGTGCTCGGATCGTCAGTTGGCGCTCACGTCGAAGCCGACGCTGACGATGTCGTCGCTGCGTAATGCTTCATCGACCTCGAAGTACTCGGCTCGCTCATAGCGGCCGAACAGAGCTATGAGATTCGAAGGGATCGACTCGACACGTCGGTTGTAGGAACGCACGTTGCCGTTATAGATACGGCGATTGGCTTGGATGCGGTCCTCAGTCATGACGAGCTGACGTTGCAAGTCGAGAAAATGGGTGCTCGCCTTGAGGTCGGGATAGCTCTCGGAGACCGCGAAGAGGTTGCGCAATCCACCGACCAGGACGTTCTCGCTTGCGGCCTGCTCGGTGGCCGAACCGTGATTGGCTAGTGCCTTTGCCCGCGCCTCGATGACTCCGGTCAATGCCTCTCGCTCGTGGCTCGCATACCCCTGCACCGTCGACACAAGATTCGGAATGAGGTCGTAGCGTCGACGGAGTTCGGTATCGATGTTGGACCATGCGTTCTCGATCAGCTGGTGCTGTGACACAAACCGGTTGAAGGACAAGAACGAGGCGATCAGGACGAAGGCGATCAGGACGAAGGCGACGATGGTCAGCGGGCTCATGCTGATCCCATCGGCATGCCCTTATCGATCCTTAGACGCGTTGGCTCAGCCGGTGTGCGTAGTCGACAGAAGAGTGCTGGTCATGGCGCTCTGTTCGAGAGCGGTTACTGCCGCGATGGGGTCGGCATCGAATGCCAGCCCGGATGGCTCGGCGAGGGCATAGAGCGTGAACACGTAGGTCTGGGTCACGCCTGCTGGCGAATTGGGTCCGCGGTAGGCCGGTTCGGCGAATTCGTTGTCCGATACGACAGCTCCTGCGGGAGGCTCGGCACCGACCATGCCATTTGAATCTGGCGAGATCCCGGTGACGACCCAATGAATGACGTCGCCTCGATCGGCGTTGCCGGCGAGCGCGGCGTGCGCTTCGCCTGCATC
>JADFOM010000104.1 GCA_022562835.1 Acidobacteriota bacterium
AATTTCGCATAGCTCAGCGGTCCGCCGTGGGCGATCTGTTGGGCGATTGGATCGGTTGCCGCTCCGACCACCGCATCGGTGACCCTGAACAGCAAGACCTCAACTCCATCGGCGAGAACCATGAGGGCCAGTACCGCGCCGGGTTCGGCCTGCTCAATCGCGGCGGTCAGAGCCATCAGTGGTCCTGCAGCGCCCGCGTTACCGATGCTCATCGCAAGATCGGTAGCCAGGACGTCGACGCCGAGCGACCCGCCGACCCTCGACACCGCGCGAGCGTGCACGCCCGCTATCACGAGGCCGTCGACGTCGTCGACCGACATCGCAGCGTTGGACAATGCTCGCTCCCAGGCAGTATTCGCAAGCGGGCGGTATTGGGTTTCGCCGAAGCGTTCCTCCCATTGATGATTCAACGTCGACTCGGGTTCGCGCCAGCGATCGATGAACTCGGCGGTCTCACTCGCTGCGGCGACGAATTCGGCGATCACAGGTTGCGGGCCGCCCGCATCGCCAACCACGATGGCCGCGGCACCGTCGCCACCCGCGGACTCATCCGCGCTGTTGGGGCGTCCAGTGCGCACGCCAGCCGCGACTACGGCGACCGTACCGTTGCTTTCACACGCGCTGCGCAGTGACGCGATGCCCGAGCGCACAGCACCGCCAGCGTCGTGCGCGGGGACCGCAGAATCGAGCCGCAACGCGGCGTGAATAGCCGTCGCATTTGTCTTTTCCAGATAGGCGGGTTCCGCTGTCGCGAACCACAACGCGTCGAGGGCGATGCTCGACCCCAGCAATGCTCGACGTGTCGCCTCGAACCCCATCGTCGTTGTATCTTCGTCGAACGAGGCGACGCTGCGTTGGCCCTTGGCCGGTGCAGCGCCAGTGAACTCGGAGATGGCTGAGCGATCGAGGCGTCGAAACGGAACGTACGCGGAAACGGCAAGGATCCCGCGCTCGGAGTTGGACCGATTCGAAGAAGTCATGTCCTCAAGATACAGACTGAGCTGCGTCGGGCTGCACGCGCCTTGGAAGTGCAACGGACAGATCGAGTACTCGCCGCGCAACGCGGATCGGACCTACTGCACCTTCTATGAGGCCCACCGTCGATCGTCTATGCTCGAACACATGTTCGCACCATCAGCAGAAGATCTATCTACCGACGCAGGCCAAGACGACGAGCCACCATGGGCGCGCGGCCTAAATCAAGCGCAACGCTCGGCGGTCTGTCATGGCGATGACCCGCTCTTGATCATCGCGGGAGCTGGCACTGGAAAGACACGCACACTCGCTCATCGAGTCGCTCGTCTGATCGACGACGGCGCATCTCCGGACCGCATCTTGTTGTTGACGTTCACCCGTCGCGCCGCGGCAGAGATGACCAGCCGTGTGGGCGGACTCCTCGACGCATCGGCCGCCCGCCACCTTTGGAGTGGCACATTTCATTCGGTCGCGAATCGCTTGCTGAGATGCTTTTCTGCCAACGCAGGCCTCTCGCCGGACTTCACGGTCATGGATCCTGCCGATGCGGCCGACCTGCTCGGCGCGTTGCGTAGTCAACTCGACTTGCCCGTCACCCAGAAGCGGTTTCCTCGCAAGGAAACGACGCTGGCGATCTGGTCGCGACTGGTCAACCGACAGATGCCGCTCAGCGACATTCTCGAGAACGACTTTCCCTGGTGCTCCGCGCACGAGGACGCACTGCGCGAGTTGTTCATTGCATACACCGATCGAAAACGTTCGCTGCGGGTGCTCGATTTTGACGATCTGTTGTTACATGCGCGGGCACTTGCCGCGGCGCCAGACGCCGGGGCTGGCGTACGTGCCAAATTCGATCATGTCCTCGTCGACGAGTACCAGGACACAAATGCGTTACAGGTCGATTTCGTCGAAGCGTTGCTCTCAAATGGCCATGGTCTCACCGTCGTCGGTGATGATGCTCAGGCGATCTATGGCTTCCGTGGCGCTGAGGTCACTCATCTGTGGGAATTCACCGATCGCTTCGAGGGAGCCAGCAGGGTCGTGCTCGACGAGAACTACCGGTCCACTACCGAGATCCTTGCAGTAGCGAACGAGGTTGTTGCCGCGAGCGAGACGTTGTTGCCCAAGCAGCTGCGAGCCGTGCGCGGCGACGGCGTCACACCGGTATTGGTGACCTGTGATGACGAGGCGGACGAGGCGGTCGCCGTGTGTGATCGAATTCTCGATCTGCGCGAACAAGACGTCGACCTTCGAGACCAAGCGGTGCTGTTCCGCGCCGGCCATCACAGCGAGGCCCTCGAACTCGAACTAGCCCGCCGCGACATTCCCTTCGTCAAGTACGGCGGGCTCGCATACTTGGAGTCGGCCCACGTCAAGGACCTCGTCGCCATGTTGCGATTGGCCGAGAACCCCCTCGACGAGCTCGCCTGGCATCGCACCCTGTCGTTGTTCCCCGGTGTCGGTCCGGTCAGATTACGACTGCTGCTCGACCATCTCGGGTTTGGTTCAGACACCGAAGAAATCGAACCAGCCGCGGTACGCGCCGCACTTGGAGATGACGAGATCTGGTCGCCCAAGGTTTCGCTCGAGGCCTTTGCGATGTTCCAGACAGCGCTCGCGCACTGCTGGTCGATGCCCGCCCCGCCGGTCGCCGAGCAGATCGAGCAGTTCGTCGATGTCTGCGAGCTGTTGTTCGTGCACCGGTATGACAACGCGACCGACCGGCTCGCTGATCTGACACATCTAGCCCGGACCGCCGACGATCGCCCCCGCAACGAGTTCCTGACCGAGCTCACGCTAGAGCCACCGTCAGCGACCAGTGAGTTGGCGGGGGCACCACATCTCGACGACGACTGGCTGACCCTGTCGACGGTGCATTCGGCAAAGGGGGCCGAATGGTCAGCCGTGCATCTGATTCACGCGGCAGACGGCAACTTTCCATCCGACATGGCATTGACCGATGCCGATGGCCTAGAGGAGGAGCGCCGATTGCTGTACGTGGCGCTGACCCGAGCGAAAGACACGCTCGCGGTCTCGTTTCCATTGCGCTATCACGTGACCAAGTCACTGTCGGACCGTCGTCACGTGTACGCGCAGCTCAGCCGTTTCATCGATCCGTTGACCGATCGTTTCGAGCCGCTCGTCACCGAGGCTCACGACACGCAGACCACGATCTCAGAAACTTCATCGGTCACGACCACCGACGAAGTCGAAAACTTCGTCCACGGCCTGCTCTCTCGCTGACTTTCTGTTTTTCTGACCCCTAGAGCGCCCAAAACGGCATCCCAGCGGTCAGAAAAACCGAAAGACAGGGCGCAGGTCAGCCGAGGGGAGGATCGATGCAGTTTTCGGTGCCGCCAGTGCCGGTGGAGTTCGGATCTATGAAGTGCGCCGTAAACCCACTGCCAGCATCCGATGTCAACAACCATCGCAGCACTCCGTCAGCGATCGCTTGTGCCTCGGCCTGCTGCACCGACGGTCGGGCCAGGTTGACGGCCTCCGCATAGTTCGACAGATATCCCGCCTCGGTGATGACCGACGGAATGTTCGGCGAGTACCGATGGATCCCGTAAAGATCCGATCCCGGATAGCGCAGTCTCGATGTCACACCTTTGGAGGTACCCACCCACGCCACGTTGTATCGGCTAAAGCTGTTCTTCAACTCCTCGTAGAGAATGCCGCCTGCACGTTTTGCCTGCGCTGAGTTGTGTTGGTAGTACGCCTCGATCCCCGGTGTCGACTGACGTCTCACCGCTCCACCGTTGTGGTGAATCGAGATGAACAGGTCCGCCTCAAGCGCCTCGGCGATCTCGGCTCGAGTCCGCAACGGCACACGCAGATCCGACGTTCGGGTGAGCTGCACGACAAGACCTGAGCGTTCAAGAATCTGCTCAACCCGCAACGCAACAGACAGGTTGAGGTTCTTCTCGACGAGCCCATTGCCACCTACCGACCCCGACTCAGAACCACCGTGTCCCGCATCGACCACCACGTGAGCGCCCGGCACGAAGGTCCCTCGCGCAATGACTTTCTGCCGAAAACACGGTGTACGGATAAGCCAACCGCTGGATCGAGTTTCGATGACTGGGACCACGACGCCGGTCGGCGTCACGACCGCCCCTCGCTTGGCGGTAGGCACTGCGGAGTGGCCGACGATCACGGTGCGACATCCGAGCGAAACATTGGGGCCCTTGCCCGACGCGTCAATCCCATAAACACAGACTTTGCGCAGCCCGGCGCGCAGCTTTATCGCCACGCTGAAGCCATGACGCCGCCCACGTGATGGACGCGGGCCACGTCATCACGCACCCCGTCGGCACGCACCCCGACGACCTTGGCACCTGCGTACACGTGCACGTTTATTGAACGCTTCGTGTCGAGATCGAAGGCCCAACCGCTGACTCTCACCCCGCGCTTCGTGCCGCGCACCGCATCGATAGTTCCTTTGACGCGATGATTGTTGGAGGGGGGTGTTGGCCGCTCAACCTTGCCATAGGGCCGACAGGCGACCGGTCGATTGTGACCTTCGCCGACGTTGATCGCCCATGCGCATACGGTTCCCGAGCGTGGCGCTTCGAGTCGCTTGTCGAAGCCGTGCCGCGCTCCGTTGCGGTGGCGCGCAGCGACGTCGAGCCGACTGCGTCTTGCGTTGGTTGAACCGACCAAGACTCCATCGACGTAGAAGTGCACCTTCACAGGATCCGCAGTGTCGGGATCCATAGCCCAGCCCGCGACGCGGAGCTTCCCGCTATTGAAGTCCGCTTTGTCGAGTGCACCAAACGGAATGTGAGGTGACGGACCCGCTGCCTCTGCGTCGGACCTGATCAGTCCCAGCGAGCCAATGACCGACACAATGACCACAACTGCAATCGTGCGAAGGGAAATAGGGCTGATATGCGACACGGTGGGCTTTCGTCGAGCGGACGTCAGCGTGCGACGCTACTGCCAAGTACCGCGAATGGAAAGATCGCCCCCGGGCTTTGCGACTCGATGGTCGCCGTAGACCTCGTGCCCTACCATTCGCTCCACTGACGAACATGCAACCCGATCGACCGAGGAGGCGGCCATGCGAGTCCTGGTGACAGGCGCAACCGGCTTCATCGGCGCGCACACCGTCGACGCTCTCAACCGCGGCGGTCATGAGATCGAAGTGTTCGTGCGCGACAAGGCCAAACTCGACGCCGCGCTCGAGCCATTCGAGGCCAGACCCGTAGCGGTGCACGTCGGCGATTTCGCAGATGGCGCAGCGATCACGAACGCTCTCGATGGATGCGACGCGGTCATCCACTGCGCCGCGAAGGTGTCTCTCGATTCATCCGACGCAGAATCGATGATCGAGACCAATCTGCGCGGCACCCGCAACGTTCTTGGCTCTGCGGTAGCGGCCGGCATCGACCCGATCGTGCACCTGTCGTCGATCACTGCGGTCTACCCACCATCGGGGCACTCCATATCGCCGGACGATCCAGTGACCGAGGGTTTAAGCGCCTACGGACGCAGCAAGGCCCAATGCGAGACCTATGCGCGATCGCTCCAGGCCGACGGCCACCCCGTCGTCATCTTCTATCCGGGCGGGGTTCTTGGTCCGCACTGCGCTGGCAGCTACGAGATGCTCGACGGTATACGGACGATGTTCGGATCGCCGATGTTGCCGATCCCGCGCGGTGGTCACACGACGATCATCGATGTGCGCGATCTTGCCGAAGTGATCGCGAGAACAATCGAGCCAGGCCTTGGTCCAAGGCGCTTCATGGCCGGGGGTCGCTGGACCTCGTTCCAACACTGGATCGATCTGCTAGCCCAGACGAGTGGGAGATCGTTTCGCACGCCGGCACTTCCCGGCATTGTTCTACGCGGGTTCGGCCGCATGGCCGAGCAGTATGCATCACTGCGCGGCAGCGAACCGATAATGACCTATGAGCAGTCCGTCATCATGACAAGGGCTGCGCCTTGCGATGACTCTGCGATCTTTGAACAACTCGATGCGGTCTATCGACCGCTCCAGGAGACGATCGAGGATGTGGTCCGTTGGGCGGTCAAGACGGGCCGGATTCCGGTCGACTCCGCGCCACGACTCGCCGACTGACCATCATGGGTCATCCCGTCCTCGTCCCCCACCCCAGCATCGGAGGTCGGTTGCCGGCGCGACCCGCGGCTTCGTCGCCGAACATAACGGCCGCTACAGTCGGTCGCCGACCAGAGGAGCGTTGCAGAAATGAACAAACTTTGTGAGGGACGCGTCGCCATTGTCACCGGTGCCGGTCGCGGCATCGGGCGAGACCACGCATTGATGTTGGCCGAACACGGAGCCAAGGTCGTTGTAAACGATCTCGGCTCTGATGAGAGCGGATCCGGCTCCGACGCCGGTCCGGCCGGAGAGGTCGTCGACGAGATCAAGGCGATGGGAGGAGAGGCCGTCATCAACGGCTCCGATGTCAGCGATTTCGCTGACGCCAAGGCAATGGTGCAACAGGCCGTCGACACATTCGGTCGCCTCGATGTGCTCGTGAACAACGCCGGCATTCTCCGAGATCGCATGATCTTCTCAATGTCAGAGGACGACTGGGACGCAGTGATCAAGGTGCACCTCAAAGGAACCTATGCGCCGACGCATCACGCGGCGGTCCACTGGCGTGAACTCGCAAAAGCCGGAGAACAGCTCGATGTTCGCGTTATCAACACAGCATCACCCTCGGGCATTTACGGCAACGTCGGACAGACGAACTACGGCGCGGCCAAGGCCGGTATCGCCTCGTTCACCTTGATCGCGGCTCAGGAGCTCTACAAGTACGGCGTGCGGGTCAACTGCCTCGCACCGACGGCCTACTCGCGTTTGACCGCACCGTTGATGGGAGGCGAGGTCTCCGAGGACATGAAAGAAGCAATTTCGCCTCGCTGGATCGCCACGATCACCACCTGGCTCGCCAGCGCCGAGGCGAGAGAGGTAACCGGTCGTGTGTTCGATGTGCGCGGCGAGTCGCTTTCGATCGCCGAAGGTTGGCACCAAGGTCCCGTCGCCACCCAGCCCGATGACCCGACCGAACTCAAGTCTGTCGTCGCTGACCTGATGGCCAAAGCACGCCCGAACGCAAACATGAGCGGTCAGGACTACCACGGCGACGGCTTTCCACCTGCGTCGATCTAGGCCGTTCTGCGCTCAGAACTGAAGTTCAAAACGAGCAACGTGGCGGGCCGGAAGGCTCGCCACGTTGAGTTTTCGGAGAAGCGAACTCTCAGACGGCGTCGTCGCCACGCTCGCCAGTGCGGATTCGTACCAACTCGTCGACCGACGTAACCCAGACCTTGCCGTCGCCGATCTTGTCGGTGCGGGCGGAGTTTACGATCGCCTCGACCGCCTCGGCCGAGAGGCCATCCTCAACGACTATTTCAATACGGGTCTTGGGCGTGAAGAGCACCTTGTACTCGGTACCGCGATAGGTCTCGCTGTGACCGCCTTGACGACCAAAACCCTGCACCTCGGTCACGGTCATGCCTGCGACACCGAGTGTTGCGAGGGCGTCTTTGACGTCGTCAAGTTTGAAGGGTTTGATGACTGCCGTTACGAGTTTCATTGTGGGGCCTTCCTGCCTTCGTTGCGGTGTAACTCACCGCCGAGTTGCACAGTACAGATATGCGAAGGTTGATCCAAGTGAGTCGTTTGTACTTTCCCCAAACCCTTTATGTGATGGGTTTTATTGCTAGTAGTTTGTTATTTGTATTGGTACAATCGTACAATGCAGTCGTCTCACATCGTTGACCTGAACGACGTAACCGGGCGGCGACGCCGCATGGTCCTGCGTCTCGAGCGCGACTCGGTTGTGCCGCCCTACGAACAGCTTCGGGCGCAGCTGACGGTGATGGTCGCGGCCGGATTGCTCGAGCCGGGTACGCGACTTCCGACCGTGCGCAGCCTTGCAGAACACCTGTCACTCTCGCCTGGCACCACCGCCCGCGCGTACCGCGAGCTCGAAGCAAGCGGCTACGTTGTCACCCGCGGCCGACGTGGCTCGTTCATCGCGGACGAACCGCCACGGTCCGAACCGCTCGAGGAACGCCGCCGTCGCCTCGCCGAGGCAGCCGACACGTTCGCCGCGAGCTGTGAACAACTCGGCATTG
>JADFOM010000105.1 GCA_022562835.1 Acidobacteriota bacterium
GATGATCTCGTCCGCGTCTGCGAGGAACCTGCATTCCAGCATCTTGATGAGGCGATAGAGAAAACCTCCAGGGGACCACAACCCTCCATCCACGCGTTCATCAGCTCAAAACCCACGCATGTCAAAGATGAAGCCCCCACCTCGGGCATCGGCGAGCGCGTAAGCACTCGAACCGGCCTCATAGCCGCTCCCCATACACTCGCCACCCGAAAAGGCAGATAGGTGAGACCATTGTTCGTTTTAGTTTTTCCCTGCTCAGCCAGCTATCAAGGTCTCACCCATCGTGATAGAGACGAATAAAGCAGTAAGGCGATCAAATTAGTTCACCCAGACCACCTGAAACAGGTATGCGCACTACACCTTGGGGACACCAATCTCTTGACAGGAAGCCCTCCGGACGGGAAAATTTACCGGGAGGAATCAAAAGCGTTCTTCTCAAAAAGTCCGGCACACCAGAGGCTCCAAGAAACGAGGCTATGTTTGCCGCTACCACCTCGCCGCCGTAGTCACATGTGGCAATGGTCTGTGCCGTGCGTCGAGGCGCGTAGCTGTGCACGAAATAGAACCATGGGTCGTCGAGACCTTCAAAGAGGACATCATCTGTGACAATATCGAGTCGATTCCACTGCATCTGCGGTCGGATGACGTCGCCGCGCAGCTCGGTCACCGTGCCTTCCAGAATGCCGAGACCCTCTGAATCTGGTGTCTCCTCAGACCGCTGAAACATCATTTGCATTCCGATACAGATCCCCAGGAATGGAGTTCCCTCGGAGGCCGCGGCGACCGCTGTCTCGGCCAGCTCGACCTCGCGAATGGCCTCCATGCAACGCCCGAACGCTCCAACGCCGGGTAATACAACTGCGTCAGCTGCCTCTATCTCGGAGCGGACGGCGGTGAGCAATGCGTCGGCGCCGACCTGTTGGAGTGCCTTTTCGGCCGAGCGGAGATTGCCGATGCCATAGTCGATGACCGCGACCTTGGGTCCAGCGTCGACGGTCCAGCTCACAACGTCCCTTTGGTCGAGGGGATGCCACCGCCCTCGACGCGCACGGCGTCCCGCAAGACTCTGGCAACGCCCTTGAACGAGGCCTCGATGATGTGGTGTGTGTTCTGCCCTCGCACGCCGACGACGTGCAGCGTGATGGCCGAAGCGTTCACGAACGCTCGCCAGAACTCCTCGCAGAGCTGCGGATCAAACGGTGGGTCGCCGAGGATCTTCTCGCCCGGGAACGCGACGTCGTAGTACAGGAACGGACGGCCGGACAGGTCGACCGCTATTTCGACAAGCGCCTCGTCGAGCGGCACTGATATCGATGCGAAGCGTCGAACTCCTGCCCTGTCACCTAGTGCCTCGCGCAGCACGGTGCCCAACAAGATGCCGGTGTCCTCGACCGTGTGGTGTGCGTCGATTTCGAGGTCGCCGGTCGCAGCGACGCGCAGGTCGAACCCGCTATGACGTCCTAATTGGGACAACATGTGGTCGAAGAAAGGCAGACCGGTCGATACGTCGGTGGTACCTGCACCGTCGATATCGAGTGACAGTTCGATCGAGGTCTCGGCGGTCTTTCGGTTGGCAGATGCTGCGCGGCTCACAAGATCTCCTTCAGTGCTTCGATGAATGCGACGTTTTCTGCGGGCGACCCGACCGTGACACGAAGACAACCTTCGAGTCCGGGCCAGCTTGCACAATTTCGGACGAGGATCGAGTGGTCGACCAACCTCTGCCAGACCTCGTCGCCTGACCGGCTGATGGGCCGGAACAGAATAAAGTTGGCGCCCGAGGGCCAGAGGTGCACATCGAGCTCGGTGAGTGCGTTGGCAATCGAGCCTCTCTGTTCGACAATCGCGGCGACTCGGGCGGCCATTTCGTCACCGTATTCGAGCGCCGCCAGGCCCGCAGCCTGTTTGAACGCATCGACGTGATAGGGCAGTACGACCGCCTCGAGTCCCTCGATGAGCCAGCTTGGACCTAGTCCATAACCGAGGCGGGCAGCAGCCATGCTCCATGTCTTGGAGAAGGTGCGCGTGACCAATAAGGGGCGCTCGTCGTCGATCAGCGACACCGCACTCCTGGGTGAGAACTGTCCGTAGGCCTCGTCGACGATGACCAGGGCGCCGTCACGCTGTGCACGCTCCACAACCGCGGCGGCGAGCCCTTCGGGATCGACGGTGCCCGACGGATTGTTGGGCGAGCACAGGAAGATGACATCGGGATGCTCGGAGTCGATCGCTTCGAGCGCGGCGTCGACGTCGAGGTTGAAATCATCGTCGCGCGGCGCGCTGATCACCTCGGTGCCCGTCACTCGCGCGATGTGGGAATGCAGTGCGTAGGTCGGTTCGAAGACGAGCGCTCGCCGACCGACACCGCCGTAGGCGAGCAGCGCACACTGGAGCACCTCGTTCGATCCGTTCGCCACGAAAACCCGCTCGGTCGGCTGCGCATAACGCGCGGCGATCGCGCCGCGCAACGCGGTCGCTGAGCGGTCGGGATAGCGATGCCAGTCGATGGAGCGAACCGCCTCGCCAACCGCGTCGACGAAACCGGGCGGCGGTGGTGCCGGCGACTCGTTCGTGTTGAGCCGTACCGACACGTCGACTTGAGCGGAGTGATAACCCTCCATCATGGCGAGGTCGTCACGAAGCTGTGGTCTCATGCTGATCCGGACGTTTGACGAATACGGATTGCCTCCGCGTGCGCGTCGAGATTTTCGGCCTCTGCCAGGGCTATTACTGCGGGAGCGACCGCGTCGAATCCTTCAGCATCGACCGTAACGACATGCATCTCCTTGAGGAAGTCCGACACGGTGAGCGCCTGGCCGAACCTGGCGGTGCGCGCGGTTGGCAGAACATGGCTCGGACCAGCCGCGTAGTCACCAATGGCAGCCGAGGACAGTGCACCGACGAAGATTTCGCCGGCGTGGCGGACCTGTGCGACCAGCGGCTGGGGGTCTGTGACCATGAGCTGAAGGTGTTCTGGCGCTATCTGGTTGGCGAGTTCGATCGCTTCCCCCGGTCCGTCTACGAGCGCTATGTAGCCGTTCGATCCGAGTGTCGCTGCGATGTGCTCGGCGCGCACGGCGGTCGAGAGCTGTTGGGTGATCGAGTCGGCAACACGATCGGCGACCTCGCCGTCCCAGGTTATGAACCATCCGAGCCCGTCTGGCCCGTGCTCGGCCTGCAGGATCACGTCCGCCGCCGCCCACGATGGATCGACGCTGGCATCGGCTATGACCACCACCTCGGACGGTCCTGCGAACGCGGCGGGAACCTTGACGATGCCTTCGCTCGACAGCTCGCGTTTGGCGGTTGCCACGTAGTTGTTTCCCGGCCCGACGATGACGTCAACCGGAAGGACACTGTTCGTGCCGTAAGCCATTGCAGCAATCGCATGGGCGCCGCCGATGGGGTGGACCCGATCGACCCCCGCGAGATGTGCGGCAGCCAGGGTGATGTCGGGCACCAACCCGTCTGGCCCAGGTGGCACGCACACACAGACCTCGTCAACCCCGGCCACCCGCGCGGGTATGGCGCTCATCAGGACGGTAGAGGGATATATGGCGCGCCCCCCCGGCACGTAGCACCCCGCGGACTCGACGGGTCGGTGAATGGTTTCGATGCCTATTCCATCAAGTTCGAACGAACGCTCCGATGGCAGTTGGTGTTCGTGAAAAGCGCGCACTCGATCCGCAGCTAGACCCATCGCGTCGCAAAGCGACGGCTCTAGTCGGTCGAAGGCTGCGGCGAGTTGGTCGGGTGCAACCAAGAGCGTGTCGAGCAACACACCGTCGAACCGTTCGGTTAGTGCCAGCAGCGCTTGGTCACCGTCGCGTGCGACCTGGGCGAGAATCTCACGCACAGCGGCAATCGGCAGGTCGGTCTCGGCGTCGAGTCCCGGCAGCGTCCATTCGGACGACGATTGCCCCCGCAAATCAATGCGGTTCAGCGTGTTGCTCACCAGTCCACGTTAGCTGGGATGCCGCCCTCGTCGGACGAGATAACTAACGGGGTCAAGTCTCACTAATGACGAACTACAACTAACCGGTCCTGACCCCGTTAGTTGCAGGGGACGCTATACATGACCCGATGGACCACAATGTCGACCGTGACCGCGCGGAACTCGCCTCGAACTCGACCCAGATCGATGATCTGACCGCTCGAATACTTGCGATAGCGGAACAGTACGTCGACGGTGACCGCGAAGACGTATCGATGCAGCTGTTCGAGATCGAGCGCACGCTTCGCTCGGCAAATCGTCGGTTACGAGGCGTGCTGAAATCGATCTGACCAAGCGTGTAGTCCCTGTCGCGCAACGTGCACCGCGCTGACGGGTCATGCAGCCAAGGACATTGACGCCCAACTGAGCACGGCGGAAGCCCCAGCGCTAGGGTGAAATCCCGTGCGACCGGTGCTGATTGGGATTGCGGGGGGCTCAGGCTCTGGGAAGACCACGCTGGCGACCGCATTGTGCAACGTTCTCGGCGATGCAACCGTGATCTCACACGATTCGTACTACCACGATCTCTCCCACCTCGATGTTGCACGCCGGGCACAGGCTAATTTCGATCATCCAGCCTCACTCGACACCGATCTGCTTGCTGAGCACCTCGTCATGTTGCGCAGCAATACCACCGTCGAGGTGCCGGTCTACGACTTCACGAACCACGCTCGCACCGGCGAACATCGCCCCGTCGCAGCGGCACAGGTCATCGTGATAGATGGTGTATTGCTCTTCACCCATCCGAAGGTCGTCTCGTTGCTCGATCACAGGGTCTTCGTTGCAGCCGACGACCAGACTCGGTTCGAGCGCCGACTACGCCGCGATGTCGCCCAGCGCGGCCGGACCGCCAAGAGCGTGCGACAGCAGTTCGCCCGCACGGTCGAACCCATGCATCGTGCTTTTGTCGACCCGAGCAGTGTTCACGCCGACCGCGTCGTTACTCCGGCGGATCGCATAGACGATGTCTGCGCAGAAATCTCGGTGCTGGTCAATCGCCTACGCGAGGTGATCGGATCCGAGCGAACATCCCAAGCCGTCGCCCAACACCAACAGGGCTAGGACACTTGGGACTTGAGCGGATGGGTCGAGTAAGCGCCTTGGCCAGTTGGGCTTTTCGGTGCTTCTCGTGAAGGCGCCCGGACTATTGGTCGGTCACCCGGGGTGTGCCAGGTCCGGTTTGACGTTGCAGGAATCGATAGACATCGGTCAGGTCGACACCGGGAAACGGCGTGAACGAGCGATCGCCTGCTGGCAGGGCTGTGAGCACATATGAACGCTCGGCCGCCGAAGGCCATGCGGCCTCCTTCCAACGAGCGACCAATTCTGGGTCTACGCGCGTCGCAGCTTCGCGGGCGTCGACGTGACGGATCGTGTCGCCACCGCGGAAGTATTTTGCCTCTTGACGAGTCGTGCCGATGGTCACCGCACTAGGTGTCCGATCTGTCACCGTCTCTATGTAGGTAACACACCAGAACTGGCCGCGGTCGGTCGTCGTAAGTTGATAATGCAACAGGAACGAATCGCTCGACGCCCAGGCCTGGCGAGCACCCCAGTAGCGGCTGACCCGTTGGCCCTCGAGACTTCCGTCCTGTGCGATCGGTAGCGGAATACCGTCGTTCGAGAACGCCTTCGTGATGACGCCCTCGGGATCGGTGCGAAGGAAATGAACCGGAATGTCGAGGAAGTTGGTAGCGAGATTCGTAAAGCGGTGAGCGGCCATCTCATAGGAGGTATAGAAGGTCTCCTTGAGGTCTTCTATAGAAATGTCATGCTCCTCCTTGGAGGCGCGCAGAGCATTTACCACCGGTTCTCGAGGCGCAAGTAACGCCGCCGCGAAGTAGTTGGACTCGATGCGTTGGCGCAGGTAGTCACCGAAGTCCCGAGTGTCGTTGTGAGCGAGCGCGAAATGTCCAAGGGTTTGAAGGACCACGGAGCGGGCCTGGCGAACCCTCAGGTAGTCACGTTGGGGGATGTAGATGACCCTTGAGCGCTGGTCGGTCACCGACCGTGCCGAACGCGGCATGCCGTGCACTCGTTCGATCGCGAATCCGAAGTGTTTTGCCAGGTCGAAGATGAGTCTCTCCGACAAAGGACCGATGCCGCTATAGCCCACTGCGTCGAGAGCCTCCGCGGCGAGCGATTCGATCTCTGGGAAATAGTTATCGCGTTCGCGCATCTCCTCTCGCAGCGCAATGTTGGCCTGGCGTGCCTGGTCACCTTCGCGTTGGGAACCGTCGGCGGATCCGGGCAAGGCTTCGCGTCGCGCCAGCGCGATTAGATGGCTGAGCACGACGTCATCGAGCTTTGACGGCTTGATGTAGCCCAGGCCGAGTGTTTGATACGACGATTCGGCCTGGAGACGTTCAAACTCGATCTCCATCGAGGCGCGCTCGTTGGGTGGCTCGTCTTCGACGAGCGTCGACACCGAGATGTCCAATGCGTCGGAAAGCGCGGACAGCATCGAGAGCTTGGGTTCGACCTTGCCGTTCTCGAGCTTTGAAAGGTAGGGCGGCGGACGTCCAACCCGTTCGCCGAGTTGTGCCAGCGTCAGCCCGGCACTCTTGCGCGCTGCGCGCAGTCGATGACCAAATACCAACCGGTCCAACTTTGCATCAACGCCCGTTTCTGTCATGCCCGCCATCCTGAGAGCGTAGCGCGGGGAGAAAAAAGACCAAAAGTTGCCTTCGGGTCACCATTTCGACGCATGTTTCGGTGCGCGCAACGGATCCGCAGTGGCCCAGGGAACTGATCTACCGCCATTCTGGTTTTGCTAGCACGGGCGGCATGTCGTCGCCGTCGCAGGCACCGTTGACCGCACATCCGTGAGGGGACCACCCATGGCCGTTCGAATGACCGGACTAGACCACAATCCTGAGCCCGGCGCGCTGGCGAACGGCGACCCGGTGCTCAGCTCGGACGCGATGATGTTCGTGGCCGATCTCGAGCGACGCTTCCGCCGTCGGCGCGACCAGCTCCTGCGTGCGCGCGACGAACGACAGATCCGTCTAGACGCCGGCGAGCGACCCGATTTTCTGACCGACACCGAACCCATCCGCAATGGTGATTGGTCGGTCGCAGCGGTTCCCGCCGACCTTCAGAACCGCCGCACCGAGATCACTGGTCCGGTCGATCGAAAGATGATGATCAACGCACTCAACTCGGACGCCAAGGTCTTCATGGCCGACTTCGAGGATGCGAACTCGCCCACCTGGACGAACTGTGTTGAGGGCCAGGCCAACGTGCGCGACTACTACCGCGGGCAGTTGTCGCTAGACCAAGGCGGCAAGAAGTACCGGCTCAACGAGCAGACCGCGACGCTCATGATCCGGCCGCGCGGATGGCATCTCGACGAGAAACACGTGCAGGTCGATGGCCAGAACATCTCGGCAAGTTTGTTCGACTTTGGCATGGTGATGTTTCACTCGGCTCGCAACGCGACCGAACGAGGCACCGGCCCCTACTTCTATCTGCCAAAACTCGAGAGCCACCTCGAAGCGCGGCTTTGGAACGACGTGTTCTGCTTCGCACAGGACGAGCTCGGGCTTCCTAGAGGCACGATCAAAGCCACGGTGTTGATCGAGACGATCCTCGCATCGTTTGAGATGGACGAGATCCTCTATGAGCTACGCGACCACTCGGCTGGACTCAACGCCGGACGCTGGGACTACATCTTCAGCGTCGCCAAGAAATTCGCTGAGCACGAGTCGTTCGTCCTGCCCGACCGCTCGGACGTCACGATGACAGCGCCGTTCATGCGCGCCTATACCGAGCTATTGGTCAAGACATGTCACCGAAGGGGCGCGCACGCGATCGGCGGCATGTCAGCATTCATTCCGAATCGACGCGATCCCGAGGTGACCGAGCAGGCACTAGCAAAGGTCAAGGCCGACAAGAGCCGCGAAGCGGCCGACGGATGTGACGGCACTTGGGTAGCGCACCCCGACCTCGTGGCGGTCGCGATGGCGGAATTCGACGCCGTTCTCGGCGACAAACCGAACCAGATTGAGCGTCAGCGCGACGATGTCTCGATCGGCCCGGACGATCTGCTTTCGGTCGACCAGACCGGTGGGTCGATCACCGAT
>JADFOM010000106.1 GCA_022562835.1 Acidobacteriota bacterium
CCGGGGCCCTCCTGGCCGAATAAGAGAAGGCAGCGACGAGGCAATTCTGACCGCTCCAGTGGTACCGATCCGTCGAGGTTGTCGATCCCGATGACGTCGAGCGCCTCTCCTCGTACCCATTCGAGCAGGTCTTCGATGCGTCCGTGATGGTGCACGTGTTGGTAGCGGTCGGTAACCATTGCGCCGCGACGGTTCCACTTGCGGTTGCCGACGATGTGTACCGCTGCCGCGCCGAAGGCGTTGGCGTTTCGGACGACCGTGCCGATGTTCATGTCGCTTGTCCAGTTCTCGATCGCGACGTGAAAAGGATGACGGCTGCGGTCGAGGTCCTCGACGATTGCGTCGATGCTCCAATAGCGGTAGCGGTCGATCACGTTGCGACGGTCGCCTTGCTCGAGCAACTCGCGGTCGTAACGGGGGTCGTCGGGCCACGGTTCGGGATGTGGACCGACCCCAACACCGGTGTCGATCGATTCCAGATCGGGCGGCGCGGCTCGGCCGCGCTGTGTGCGGTCGGTCACTCTGTCGAAAGGGCCTGTTTGGTCGCCAGGTAACCCTCGACCATCGTGCCGAAACCGTGTGGGTTGTAGATGTCTTCCTCGTAACTCCAGCGGTTGTCGCCGGCGTATTTGAGCAGCGTGAAGTTGTACTCCTGGTGAAGGCTTCCGTCGCCGGGATCGGCCATGCGGTTCCAGACCTGGCAGACGACCCAGCCGCGTTCCTCATCGATGATGTACCACTCGATCGGGAAGAAATGCATCTCGTTGTTCGGATACTCGGCCATCGTCTTTGTGATCCAACGTCGGATCGCTTCGCGGCCGCCCATCTCTCCGTAGAGATGTTCCTTGTATGTTGCGTCCTCGGTAAACATGTCGGCCCAGTCATTCCAGTCGCCGCTGGTTCCGGCCTGGAGGGCAACCCGTTGATAGTTGGCGAACGCTTCTTCGAGTTCGTCCCTGCTCCATCGACCCATGTTGATCTCCTTCAGGTTCGTCGAACGTGTGGTTGTGCCTACCCGCGGTCGACCGTCATGGGCAAGTTTCGCTCAAAGATCGAAGAGGAGATGCCTACTGAGATCGCCGGTGTGGCCGACGATCATGATGCGTTGATCGAACCACCAGACCTTGTCGATGAGCTGAAACGTGTCCTCGTAGCGACCGGTAATAATGGCGGTGAGCTCGAGATCGTCGGTCTTTTGAAACACGGTGTAGTAGCTGCGTGCGGATGCGGTGACGCGGTCCTCAGCAATCTCGATGAGATGGTTGGTGGTCACGTGATGAGTGCGCGGAGTGCCATCTTCATAGAGGCGCACCGAGGACCGGTAGAGGTTGGCCACAGCATCGCTGCCGACTAGGTGGGTCTCTTCGGGGGCCTCGGGGAGAGGGACGATGCGGCCGTGGGTGAACAGTTCGCCGACCCCGGCGAAGTCACCGCGGTCGATGCGTTCGGCGTAGCCGAACAAAAGATTGGCGATTGCCTGTGTGTCGTCTGTCATCTTTGCAGTTTCTCCGAAATTGAGAAGAAAGCAGCGTCAAACACAAATATTCACCTCGATTGTGGAAGTACTAGGGTGGCCCGAGGATTGCGGATGGAAGAGGATGATATGAACCCGATTTTGGAGAGTTGGAAAACCCTTGCGGACGGCTACAGCGAACGGCTTGACGTCGTTGGATCCGACCAGTGGGACCAGGCATCGAATTGTGACGGCTGGTCCGTGCGGGACCTGGTGAAACACACGATCGATGTTCAGTGCAAGATCCCCGACGCGCTCGGGGCCGGGGTCGGTGGTGATCTGGGTGACGATCTTGTGTCCGAGTGGAGTCGGGTCTCGACCGCTGCGATAGCTGCGTTCCAAACCGATGGCGCGATGGACAAAATGGTGGAGGGACCGATGGGTGAGGCACCCGTTGCTCAGGCGCTGGGCCTTCCTTCGATGGACCTGTTGGTGCACACGTTCGATCTCGCCCGCTCGACCGGTGGTGACGAGAAGCTGCCCGAAGACATTGTTGAGCATGCATTTGAGTCCATCAAACCAATGGATGCGATGCTCCGCGGCGAGGGCATGTTCCACCAAAAGGTTGAGGTTGGCGACGATGCCAACCTCCAGACACAGTTCATCGCCTTCACCGGTCGTCAGCCCTAGCACATACATATGGATCGACCCGCCTTGCCAGTATCGAACAAATGTTCGATACTGGCGAAATGCGGAGTGTAGGGGACCTTGTCCCCAATGAACTTGTACCAAATGGTCCTGCGCTTACCGAAGTAGGGCGTGGTGAATCGCTACGGCTTGCCACCGAGCAGCTGTCGGTGCGCGCTGATGAGGCAATTATCGAGGTGAGCCCACCGCTGGAGGCTTTACTGCCACTCGGTGGTCTCCAGCGCGGTTCAACACTTCATCTCAAAGGCCCTGCATCGCACACTCTGATGTTTTCGTTGCTCGTTGAGCCGACCCAGCAAGGAAAGTGGGCTGTGGTGGTCGGCGCTGCTGACATCGGGTTGAGCGCGGCAGCGGATCTTGGGGTAGCACTCGAACGCCTTGTGCTGGTTGATCAGCCTCCTCGCTCTGCCTGGGCGACGGTGCTTGGGGCGTGTATTGGCGCCTTCGACCTGGTGATAATCGCTCCAGGCTCGGTGAACAGCGTCGGTGGTGGGCGTCGTCTGCGTGCGCGTGTGCGTGAACGCGGAACGGTGCTGTTGCAACTCGATGGCTCTAGTCCGGTCTGGGGTGAAGGGGCCGAGACCGAACTGACCGTGACCTCACAGCGTTGGGACGGTCTGGGTGTAGGCCACGGTCACCTCTCAGCTCGGCAGGTCACCGTGGCGACCCGGTCTCGACGCAGCGGAGCACGCAGGTGGGTGACGAGCCTTTGGATGCCGGATCAAGATGGTGTGCTGCGGTCGGTCACGGAGAATGCCGATGATGTTTATGCCGGAGCGGACGTCGATCGGCTGCTCGAACTCGAAGCACCCTTTCGTGAACATGTCAGCTGAGGCGACAACGACCGATGCTCAGCACCCATCCCGAGCCCAGAGAACGTTGGTCGTGTGGTGCCCGGACTGGCCAACGGTGGCTATGGGGGTCGATGACACCGAACCCGCCGCAGTCTTTTCGAGCGACAGGGTCGTGGCCTGTACCGCAGCGGCTCGTAGCCACGGTGTTCACAGGACCCAACGCCGTCGTGCCGCCCAAGGATGCTGCCCGGGTCTGTTGGTGATCGAACGTGACCTGACCAGGGAGTTCCGTGCGTTCGAGACGGTGATTGCAGTGTTGACCCGGTTTACCCCACGTATCGAGGTTGTCCGTCCCGGTGTGTGCGCCGTACCGGCGCTGGGCCCCTCGCGCTATTTCGGTGGAGACGAAGAGCTGGTTGCCCGCGTGCACAAGACGGTCGAAGTCGAAGCGTGTTGTCGGGCAGGCATCGCCGACGGCATCTTTGCTGCCACTCTCGCCGCTCGAACCGCACAGACCCCACAGGTGGTGCCGGTCGGTCACAGCGCCGAGTTCCTGGCGTCGCACACGATCGAATCGCTCGAACGGCCCGAACTTACCGACGTGCTGGTGCGGCTCGGTCTGCGCACACTTGGGTCCTTCGCACAGCTCGATATTGCCGATGTGATTGGCCGCTTCGGCACCGTAGGTGTAGTTGCACACCGACTAGCCAATGGGCTGGCCGAGCACCCACTCGACACTGTCAGACCCGATCCGAACCTATCGGTGTCGATCGAGATGGAACCACCGATCGAACGCGTCGACCAGGCGGCGTTTCTGGCGCGCAGCATGGCTGAGGAATTACGCACCTCGCTCGAAGCCGGCGGTACCACTTGCACTGCGATTGCGGTCGAGGTCGAAACTGAACACGGTGAACAGATCAGCCGACTGTGGCGCAACGAGTCGGGGTTTGGCGTCGCGGCTATCGTCGACCGGGTTCGCTGGCAACTCGACGGGTGGATGAACGGACCTGTTCGCACAAGACCGACCGGAGGTTTGGTCAGGCTCGTGTTGATCCCAGACGAACTGGTCGCCACGACGGGCCGTCAGCTGGGTTTCTGGGGTGGAGAGACCGAGGCGGACACACGCGCGCAGCGTGGCATCGCGCGGATCGAAGGTCTGATGAGTCCAGAGGCTGTGACCATGGCGGTCTGGAATGGTGGTCGTCACGGCGACGAGTTCCGATTAGTTCCCGCACATAGCATCGATTTCGATGACCGGAAGGTGACCCGCGAGGCACACACGCCCTGGCCTGGTGGCCTACCTGCGCCGATGCCTTCGAGGGTGTATCTCACCACTGCTGCGTCGACACGTCGACGCTCGGATCGATGCGAGGTGACGTTGCTGGATGGGCAGGGCAATGAGGTGGCGGTGACGGGTCGAGGTTTTTTGTCGGCGGAGCCGGCTTCGTTGGCAATTGCGGGTCGTCCACCCCGATCGGTTCAATTCTGGGCGGGCCCGTGGTTGGTGGAGGAACGCTGGTGGGATCGAGACGAGTACCAGCGACTGGCGCGTGTGCAGCTCGTTGTCGATGGAAATGATGCACATGTTGTGCGACGCCAAGACGGTCGTTGGTTACTCGAGGCGGACTACCGCTGACCCTTGCCGTTCGGCTACGCACCCGCGGTGACCCGACATTTGAGTTAACTAGTCCGGCGACCAACGAGCTGGAATCCACCTTCCGGAGAGTGTGGAGGCACAGGTCGGCTTCCGTGGGACGGGTAGAGCATCCTCGCACTAGCGTGACCGCAACGTCGCAGCGGTGAGGACACATGATGGCGCAAGAACGTGAAGTACTCGATTGGACGGGGTACGGCAGTGCCGTAAGGGATCTTGCGGCGATGGTCGCCGATGCTGAGTATCGACCCGACATCATCTTGGCGATTGCACGCGGTGGGCTCTTCGTCGCGGGCTCGCTCGGCTACGCGTTGTCGGTCAAGAACCTCTACGTCATGAACGTCGAGTACTACACCGGAGTCGATGAACGGCTCGACGTGCCGGTCATGTTGCCGCCCTATCTCGAGTTCATCGACCTAGATGATTCGACGGTCCTGATCGCCGACGACGTAGCCGATACCGGCCACACCTTGGCGATGGTGCGCGAGCACTGCCTCGGCCGGGTGGGCGAAGTTCGCAGCGCCGTGCTCTACCAGAAGCCACATTCGGTGGTCGACTGCGAGTACGTCTGGAAGAGAACGACGGACTGGATCAACTTTCCGTGGTCGACCCAAGATCCGCTGGTCGACCGTGAGACCGCTCAGTCCAAGGCACTCGACGTTTGAGCGTCGCCGTATTTGCGGTAACTGCGACTAGAGCGACCCAGCCGAACGACGGTGCACGAATCACCGACTCAGAGAACCCGTCGATCACCAATAGCAACAGCATCGAGTCGCGCCATGGCTCGAACTGGAGAAATGCTCTGCCGATCGAGCCGAACAGGGCGCTCGCGAACAACAAGAGGCCGACGAAGCCCGTAGTGATCAGGGGATGTAACAGGATGCTGTGTGCGTGGGGCGCGACGAAGGAGATCTTTCCCTCATAGCGCAGCTCCGACATGAAGGCGCCGTCGGTGCCCATTCCATGTCCTGCAAGAGGCCGTTCGCTCGATGCCTCGATGACGGTTGGCCACAGCGTCGTGCGACCAGACAGGTTCGTCACGTCCGAACTCGCGTCGTTGTTGCGACTGAGCCAGTCGAAGTCTGTGTCGAGGACCCCGAACCCGAATGTACAGGCCACCGCCGCAAGCGCTAGTCCCGCAGCCGCGATCCGCATCGGCCCCGACATGTAGCTAAACGCGATCAAACACAGCGAGGCGAGGAGTGCGCCGATGGCGGTGCGCGAGTCGCTAGCGGTCAAGCCCCATAAGGCGATCGCGAGCACCACGACATTCGGGATTGACCAGCGCCAGCGGTTCCGCCAGGCGAGGTAGAGGGCGGCAAGGACTACGATTGCGCAGATCCGCCCGAGTTGGTTTGGCTCGAGCGAGAGGAGGCGGAGTCGTTCGCTTCCGAGGGCGCTGTAGCGGTCGGACAACAACGGTGCGATCGTCGCGGCGGCGGCATAACAGACGCCGGCCCAGACCAGGGTCGTGCAGACACCGGCCCATCCGAGTCGATCCGAGATTGTGATAGTGGCCGCGCCGACACCTGCGAACACGAGTGAGTAGGCGAGCGAGACCACCACGTCGTCGCCAAGCACGGCGGAGACAAACGACCAGCCGACCCACGCGGCTAGAAACGTCAGTGGCCCACGTCGCCACCTTCGCAGGGTGAGATCGCGGGCATTGAGTGCCAGCAGTGCAGCGGCCAGGGGAGCCGTCATCCAGGCCCGGAAGTGTTCGGCTGGCGGTGCGAGTTGCGAGATTGTTGTCGACTGGATAGCTGCGAGACCCACCGTCAATCCACACAGCGCCACGAGCGCCGCTGATCGGGGCTGCATCGGCTTGGTGCGGTCCCGGTCGGTGTGGAGGATCTCAGCCGTCATCGGTAGCTGCAACGTTGCGCTCACGGCGGGCCCGAAGGTACTCGGCCAATGCGATGGTGAGGAAGCCTGCGCTCAACGCGGCGGCAAGCGCTGTGACGACCCGAGCGTTGGACGACTCGTCGCTCGTCGCGTGACCGACGACGAGAAACTGGGATTTGATCAGAGCAAGGTCCGCATTGAGTTCCGCGAGGGCCTTCTCGGTCTTCATCAACTCTGACGTCGCTGTGCCGAGTTCGGCGCGGCCGATGATGCGCTCAGACTCGCCATTCGCCGCGTCGAGCGAAGCCGCCACCTCGCGCTCTCTTTGCTGTTGTGTGGCTACCACCGCTTCAAGTTCTGCAACTCTCGCCTCGTTCGGATCGCGGCGGCGCTCGAGGCTGTCGGTCACCAGCCAATCCGACACGGCGTCAGCAGCGGCGATGGCGTTCGCATCGTCGCTTGCTTTAACCACGACGTCGAAGATGGTTTGATTTTCCGGTAGTTCCGTGCGGAGGTACTCGAGGATGCCGTCATCGGTCGATTCGACCGCGATCGCGAAGGCATCGTCGGACCGCACTCGGGCGACGCCGGTTTCCAGGGCGGCATCGTGGTGCGGCCAACGTACGACGAGATCGTCGAGGGCGACCCGGCCAACCGCGGTGTGCGCCGAGGAACTTCCCACCGCTGCGTAAGTAGTCGCGCCGACGAGCAGCGCGATGATCATTGCCGACATCGCTAGAGATGTTCTTCCGATCATCTCAGTCAACCAGAACTCTGCGGACCGATACCATGCGCGTGTTCAGAAAGGCTCGTGTTGTTGCCACGGGTCACCCTCTTCGATTTCTGCTGTTCGACGACGATTGAACGCCATCGCGAGTCCGCCTGCACCGCCCGCGAGCACAACACAGCCCGCCGCGATGGCTCCCGCCACCGATGGCGTGCCACCGTCGGTGACGGTGCGATAGGACAGCGGAGGATAGGTCGACGGGGGAGCGATGAGCCCAGTTTCTGTGCGCTTCTCCCCGTTGGAAGGGTCGGCGAGCGCGACGTCACCCTCAGCGTCCTTCACCGTCATCGTTTCGGTGCCCGTGCCGTCTGCATCTGTTTCGACATCCTGTGAGGTGTCGGTTTCGTGTTGCGGGGGCGCTGCGTTGGTCTGGCTGTCATCCGGTGACGGTTCACGTTCGACCACTCCAGCCTCGCCGAGGCCGGTCGGGATGTCTTCCGGGTTGGGTGCCTGCGCGATGGTCTCTGTAGGCATCGATGTGTCGGGGGGGCTTGGCGCACTATGAGATGACTCGAACGCACCAAAGTCGGGTCCGTTGCCGAGTGGGCGTGTGCGGCCTCGCTGATCGGTGGTCACCTCAGATTCACTGGCGGTGTCGAGTGCGAGGCTTTCCGCGGAGAGGCGCAGATCGCCGGCGGCAGCGTTGACGAAATCCCCGCTGGACGCGGTCCGATTGCCGGGATGGTCGATGCCGAGGTTGTTCTCGACCCGCGCTGGTTTGATCGCGTGATTCTCAAACGGGGAGCCACTCACAGCCCATGTCGTGTTGTGTAGGACGGCTCCCTCGCCGCTGTTTGCCGCCCCCGCTCCGAGCACGATTGCGTTTCCCGCAGCGC
>JADFOM010000107.1 GCA_022562835.1 Acidobacteriota bacterium
CGCTGTCGGTCGGTGACTCGTCGAGGTCGACCTCAACGACATAACGATCGTATTCCGCCACCGTAATCGGCGAGCGCGAGACCTTGTGGGCTGCCACCTCGGCCACCCGACGGGCACTAGGCATCGCGTCCTCGAGGTCGTCGAATACGCCACCAACAACCGTTGATGCGTTGGACAGCGCTCCCATCAGGGCATCGCGGCCCGCCTTGAGTTGTTCGATCTGCCCTCGCACCTCATGACGTTGGTCCGCCAATTCGACGAGCATCGTCTCGCGCACAGCGGTGGCCTCGGCGATCAACCGTTCGGCCTCGTCGCGCGCCCGCTCCAGCTCTGTGTCGTAGTGCTCCTGCACCGAGGTCCGCACAGCCTCGGCCTCGCTCAGGATCGAGTCAGCTTCCACGGTCGCCGCGTCGAGCACGTCAGAGCGATTACGTTCGGCGTCCTCAACAATCGATTCGGCCCGCGCCCGCGCCTCGGTTACAAGCTCATCTGCCTCGTCGACAGCTCGGGCACGTTGCGATTCGGCCGCAGCGTTGGCCGCATCGAGAACTTTCGCCGTCTCTGCGCCAAGCCAGCGTGTCAGATCTGTCGGATCGGGGGCGGACTCTGTCGACGCTCCTGCTTTGACCTGCAGATCGCGCGTCTCTTGTTCGAGCACGTCGACGCGCTCGAGAGCGCTCGAAAGGCGCTTGGCGACCGCTGCGAGATAACTACGTACCTCGGCCGGGTCATAGCCGCGGAATGACGTGCCAAACGTCGACGCCGCAATGTCCTCGGGGTCGGTTAATTGGTGCGAGCCCATCCGCCAACAGTAGTGGACGTCCAGCGCGTTTTAGTCGAGCCTCGACCGCTTTTCACAATTCACTACGCTGCCGGCTCGCATGGGTAGTCGATCGGGGCCGGAAGTGCATCACTGTCGCCTCCTCGTTCCGCCAGCGCGTCGAGCGCATCATCGAGCCCATGGACAGGGATGACCACGAGGTCACTGCTTGCATGAGCGAGGGCCTCATCGGCCTGGGACGCGGGCACGATAAAGGCCTTGGCGTCGGTGTCGCTAACCGCTATGGCCTTCTGCTTCATGCCACCGATGGGTCCAACACATCCGTTGAGCCCCATGGTGCCGGTCACAGCGATCTCACCGCCACCGACCAGATCACCTTCGGTCAACAGATCGATCATCGCGAGCGTGAAGGCCAGCCCAGCCGACGGTCCACCCACCGATCCAGAATCGACATCGATGCTGAACCCGACATCGCGCTCCATCAACCGCGTGTCGGGGGTCACGCCGAGGAATGGACCCCCCGTTTCGGGGTGAGAACCGAGCGTGACCGTGGTCTCCACGGTCTCGGGTTCTTCGTCACTCGAGCGCTCAATGACCATTTCGAGATCGTCGCCCACCTCATGAGCGGAGATGACCTCGCGTAGCGCGTCGCTCTCGAGCGTGGCGACACCATCGGCCTCGAGCACCACATCGCCGCGTTGCAACACACCCGCTGCCGGACCATCTGGCAGGACCTCGATGAGGATGGTGCCGTTCGGTTCAAACGGTTCGTAGCCAAGGTAGTTGAGAGCGACGAGCGTCGCCGTGGACGTCGATCTCTGCATCATCGCGAGATCCTGGTCGCGCTTTTCGCTGTCGGTGCGGTCGCCGAGTATGTCCTGTGCACCCAAGACGTCGGTGTTGTCCGCAAACAACTCCGCCTCGATCCACTCCCAGATGCTGAGCTGACCGATGTTGACGGTCGCGTAAAGCACTTCACCATCCGATGGGAAAGTTTCGATCCCCGAGACCTCGAGGACCGACTCCGTTTCGTACACACCACCGGGGCGAAGCCCGTAGTAGTCAAGTTCGATGCGGTTGCCCGCCACACCAACAACAGCACCAAGTACGAGGGCAACGCCAAGCATCGCCCACCAGCGACTCAAACGCGCTGGTTCGGAACCATCAGTTATCATTGGCGATTCGACGTCACCGTCATCAGTGGCTTGCAATCGATGCGCTTTCTCACGATTACGGGATGGCCTCACAGCCTGCCACGATCTCGTCTCGCAGCCACGTCGTCCCCCCTCAAAAATGACCACACCACCGCACGTCCCGCAGCCAGATCCCCGGTCCGAGATCGCCCCGGTGGTCTATGGCGCGCAGGCTAGAGTGCAGTGGTGGGAACGCATCCGAGCCATGTGTGGACTCGGAGCGATGGTGCTAGTCCTTGGACTTGCGCTCGCAGCGTTCATCGGCGCGACCTTCTTCGTCGGCGGATTTCTCCTCGAGCGAGCCGTGGCGGGTTGACCCGCCACCATCAACTATCGGCCGAACAGTCCTCGACGCTGGGGAGCGTCATCGGATTCCTCGGCATCGCTGATCTCGGTCGCCTGAGT
The DNA here is from genome assembly GCA_022562835.1 of Acidobacteriota bacterium. GTDB lineage: Bacteria > Actinomycetota > Acidimicrobiia > Acidimicrobiales > SHLQ01 > JADFOM01. Next base: position 2,380 of record JADFOM010000107.1, read on the forward strand.
GACGCTGGATCCCCAAACAAGATCTTCGGCGGGACCAGCGAGGTCACCGCTCGAGTCGTCCGACGAGGCCGTCTCAGCCGTCGAGAATTCGCCCGCCGAAACGGTCGCACCCACGATGGCCGGTTCCGGGATCGTCGAGTCGTCGCTCACTGGCGGCATCTCGGATCCGGTGTCCTCTTCCACGGCAGCATCGGGTTCTTCGACGGTGGAATCGGTGGTCGCCCAATCGGCTGGCTGTGACCAGTTGTGATCTGATTCGGCTTCGTCGGCAGCCACAGACGCCTCTGCGGCAGGTGTCGACAGCTCGACGTGATAATACGGCTTGAACCCGAAGAACAGCTCGTTCGTCTCGAGGAGGCGCACATCGTGAACCTCCTGTTCGTTTCTCAGTTGTTCGACCAGCTCAATGGCTGCCGAGAGCTCTTCGAGCTCAAGTAGTTCACGGGCGCCCTGTGGGTCGCCATAAATCACCATGTAGGACACGTCATCATCTCCTGATCTCGGACGGCGTCCAACGAGGACGTCGTTGACAAACTTCATCGACCGCTGTTCGGCGATGTTGAGGACTCCCCCGACGTCGACGATAATTGAGCAATCGCTGAACGACACTCCACCGATGCGGCGCTGCGGGCGCAGGCCAACGACCGGACGATCGCGCGCGATCATATCCCAACCATCGCAGACGATCAGGCGCGCGTCCTTGCATGGTCGGCGCGCAGACGCAACGAAATTCTCGATCGCCAGGACGTCGCGGCGATGTTGGACGACGAGTCCACGGTCGTCGTTCGGCGCGGCATCGAGTTCGCCATCGATTTCGACAAGATCGATCTCGTCACGTTCCTCGAGGGCCCCGATTCCAACCTTGCCGAGGTAGCGGCGTTCGTGCTCGGCGAGCGCGTCAGTCGCCGAGGTCAAACCGACGATGACGACGTGGAGCTCACCGCACTCTGCACCGTCGCATCACACCACGACGATGCGCTCTGCCGCGAGGCTGCGGTAGCAGCTCTTGGTGCGATCTCTGAACACCTCGATGAGGGAGCTCCACAGCGGGAAGCGACAAAGTTGATCCTCTGGGCTGCGCTCGAGGACAAGGCGACGATTCGTCGACGCGCCGTCATTGCACTATCGACGTTCGACGACCCCGAGTCCGCCGTCCTGGTGCGGGCAGCTCGCGAGGACCGCGACACCCAAGTGCGGCGTATCGCCACCGCTCTTTCCGATGAGGATCGACGCGACGACGAGTCCGATACCGATCAGCGACGCTGATCGATGAACATCGCGTTGAGCGCCTCATAGGACTCGATACATTCGCCCGCGCCGAGCACCACGCACTCGAGCGGAGCGTCCACAGTGTGGACGGGCACTTTGGACTCGTTCGCGATGCGATGATCGAGTCCGCGCAAGAGTCCACCACCACCGGTTAGGTGGATGCCTTCCATAATGAGGTCCTGAGCCAACTCTGGCGGGGCCTGGGCTAGACAAGCGAGTACCGAGTCAACCATCGCTGTCACTGGCTCATCTATCGCCTTGCGAATTTCGGCGGGCGTCAACACAACCGTCTTCGGGAGTCCAGACATGAGTTCCCGGCCTCTAACCTCGGCTCTGGATTCGTCATCGGTCGGTGCAGCCGAGCCGATCGCGATCTTGATGTCCTCGGCGGTACGTTCGCCGATCGCTATGCCGTAGGCCCTGCGCACGTATGCCTGAATCACTGCATCTATGTCGAAGCTGCCGACCCGCACAGCCTTGAGTGCAACGATGCCCCCGAGCGAGATCAGTGCCGTTTCGGTCGTCCCGCCACCAACGTCGACGACCATGTTGCCCACGGGCTCGTGAATCGGAAGAAGGGCGCCTATCGCCGCGGCCATCGGCTGTTCGATCAACCGAGATTCCGCAGCACCGGCTCGTCGGGTCGCCTCGATCACCGCGCGGCGTTCCACCGCTGTAATCGCCGACGGCACGCAGATCACTACCCGTGGACGGTTGAAACGGCTGACCCCGACACGCTGCAACAACAGCCGGATCATTCGCTGGGTCACCTCGAAGTCGGTGATGGCTCCCTGCCGTAGCGGTCGCACGGCGACGATGTAGCTCGGTGTGCGGCCGATCATCTGCCATGCCTCGTGGCCCATGGCAAGCACTTCGTTGGTTTGATCGTTGAGCGCGATTACCGAGGGTTCGTTCAACACGATGCCCTCGCCGCGCGCATAGACCAAGGTGTTGGCGGTGCCGAGATCGATCGCTAGGTCGCGGGGCACCGACTAACCCCGCTTCGGTTCATCGGGATCGATACCGAGCACTCGCACACCGCTGACCGGATCACGGTTAGCGAGCGTTGGCCCCACCGGTTTGGTCGATCGTGCGGATCGCTTCTGCGACACGTCGGGCAGACGTCGACCTCGATTTGTGAAATACACCAGCGCCGCACCGCCCAGAATGCTGAGAACGAAAGCGATTGCGAGAAATCCGACCGCCGAACTCATCGTGCCGTCTCCGCTGGACGCAGCGGAGCTGTGTCTACCTCTTCGATCGAGCGGGCGTCGAGGCCCCAGCTCTCTCCCTCAGCCCAGACTTCGCGCTTCCAGATCGGCGCGGTGTCCTTCAAAACGTCGATGCAGTTGCGGCCGGCGTCGAACGCGTCGCCTCGGTGTGGCGACGAAACCACGACGACAACAGAGGACTCGCCGACCGCGACCTCACCTAGACGATGAACGATGCCGACCCTCACGATCTCAGGCCAGCTCGCCCGAGCCTGCTCGACGATCTGCTCGAACCTCTCGATGACCAGCTCGGTGTAGGCCTCGTACTCGAGAACGCTGACATCTGCGCGGTCGCCGCTGTGATCTCGCGTGATTCCACTGAATACGACGACAGCGCCGCACTCGGGCCTGATCGCCCATGAATACAGTTCACCGAGATCGATCGCGTGATCGACCAGCTCGCATCGGGTTATTGACTCGGCGGTGTCGCCGGTCGTCTCAGGTGCCACCGGTCAACTCTACAGACCAACGCGCCGCGGCTCCACAACGACACCTGACCGACGACCCGCGATACCAGGAGGCGCCGACACCGGTATTCTCACACGGTGTGGGTGTAGACGACGGAGATTGGGAGCAAGAGGACGAGTTTGGTTCTCCCCTGCCTCCGGAAGATCGGATGTGGCGTCACCCCTCAGAGATTCGCTCGTTCGGGTCAACAGGGCCGATCCCGCCACCGTCGCCTCCACCCGCCGAGCCCCATCGCTCGTGGGGCATGGCCGCCGCGGGCGGCACGGTCGGAGCCCTGACCGTCGCGCTTCTCTGGTTCATCTTTGGTGCGAGTGCCGAGAGGCCGATGCTCATCACCGAACGCGTTGCGGTGTCACCTCTCAGCAGCACACCGCCTCGCCTAGTGGCTGCTGAGGACTGGGCCACCGAGGTCGCAGCAGAAGCATGGTCCAGTCTCGTACGAGTCGATGGAACCGACGGTGCGCTATCGGGCATCCTGTTGCGTGACGATGGCATAGTCGTCACGTCGGCGAACACCTTGGGCGATTCGGAGACCTGGTCGTCTCGATATTCGTCCGGCGACCACGCCGAACTGTCGCTGGTCGGCAGCGACGATGTCACCGGGACTGCGGTGCTGCGCAGCGACAGTGATGAAGGCGAACCCGCGCTGCTGGCGTCGACGCTCCCCCAGGTGGGCGACGACGTAATCGTCGTCGCGTCGATGTCGAACGACGCATATGTGCAACGGGCGTCAGTATCGGGTCTGGACGAGACCGTGCCGATCGACGGCACCGTGCGACACGAAATGATGTCCCTCAACGTCGGCAACATACCGAACGGAGCGGCAATCCTCGACGCCAGCGGATCCGTGATTGCGATCGCCAACGGCTACGGCGACGCTTTCATCAGCTACGCAACACCGATCGAAGTCATTCGTCGTGCCGCAGGCGAACTGATCGAGAACGGCTGGGTGCGACACGACGCTTACATCGGGATCGAAGCGGAGGGAGTGACCCGCATGGATGGTTCACCGGCCGTCGAGGTGCTATCCGTCGTGGAGACGAGCCCGGCCGATCGTGTCGGACTGGTCCGCGGGGACTACATCACCAGCATCGCCGGCGAGCCGCTCGCAACCTCAACGGCCCTCAAAGACCTCTTGTCTCGGATGGAGGCGGGCGACTGGTTCACCGTCGAGTATTACCATGATGGCGTCTATCACGAGGCCCGAGCGCAACTCAGCGCGCAGCCGACCTGATCGATTTGACTGCGGACGCCGTCAATCCCGCGACAGCCCTATCAGCTCAACGCTCTACCCGCTCTACTGCTCTACCCGCTCTACTGCTCTACCCGCTCAACGCTCCATCGCTCAACGGACCTGCCTGCGAATACGCAAGACGGTCCAGATCAACGCACAGACCAAGGCAGCGATGCCCACCCCCGCGACACCCAGTGCAAGCTCCTGTCGCTTCCGCGCAGTGAGCCGATCGAGAGGACCGGGATCGAACCCGGAGACATAGGCCTCTTCGTTTGTGTTGCGCGGTGTCCAACCCAGAGCACGCAACCGATCGTTGGCGACGACCCATGAATACGTCGAGTAGGCCACGACCCCAGGTGGTGTCGGTGCGAGTCCAAGTTTGAAGCGCGCCGACGTGAACGCTCTGGCCAGCGCGTCAGGAAGGCGGATACGCGGTTTGGGACCGGTCAGAGCAGCAAATCCGTCCGGTGAGATCCATCCGTCAGGCGCCACGTTGAGCACACCGTCATAACGACGTGCTGTCGCACACGCGACCGCCGAGGCTAGGTCCTCGACATGGAGGAACTGCACCGCCGCGTCCCCGTCCTCGCTGCGCACCACGTTGGATGCCACCATCATCGCCCCGAGTGTGCCAGGCCCATCTTCGGACACGGTGATCGCGGGACGCAATACCGTCAGTCTCCGGCCGTCGCCTCTACGGCGCCATTCCTCGCCGAGCCGCTCGACCTCTACCTTGTGCACGGCGAAGTCGAGATCGGCGATCGGCCGCAGAGGGGCCTGTTCGCTGAGCGGCATGGCGTTGTCGGGCCACGCCCCGTAGACCATCGCGCTCGACAGCAGGATCACGTGCCGTACACCTGCAACATCCGCCTCATCGAGGACCCGACGCGTTATTGCCAGCTCTAGGCGAACATCCTCTTCACTAACCGCGTCGAAACGCAACGCTGTGGCTGCGTGAACGACCGCATCAGCCCCGTCGAAGTAGTCGCGCAGCGAGGCCACCGCTAGATCGGCGATCTTGTGATCGACACCTGGAATAGGTGGAGCGGCGACGCGATCGATACCCACGACGGTCCAGTTCGGCATGGCGTCGGGGAAAGCGCCCGCTACGCGCCGACCGATCGACCCGGCGGCGCCGGTCACGACTACTCGGCCGGAGGTCTCGTTTGGGCGCGACTCTCGGCGATGTTCGAGATTATGGCCGCCCGAGGCAAAGGCGTCATGCGATCCCACCTGCATCCACCTACCATGCCCTTGTGAGCGCTTCTGGTCCAGTCGGCGATGACAACCCCTTCTCGGGCATCCCCTTTATCAATGAGATCATGGCGATGCTCTCGTCTCA
>JADFOM010000108.1 GCA_022562835.1 Acidobacteriota bacterium
CTTGTCGGCTCTCGCATCAACATGGTGTCGAAAACATCGACGCTAACGAGCTTGGTGTCGTGCTCTGCGACGATGCTGCCGAAGGACTCGCGCAACAAGGCGAGGAAATTGTCGTCGCTGTATTGGGTGCGCCGGTCGGGGCCATCGAGTAGCCGGCGTTGGAGCTCGCCTAGCTTGATCGTCGTCGTATTCGGACTGTCGTCGGTGTCGTTGGTAGCGGTCCTCGCAGCGCCGTTCATAGGGTCCATCGAATCGATCGGTCTCTTCCGCGCATCGGCGTCGTATCCGGTGGCTCTAGCGCGTCCTCGACTCTGGGGCTGTAGCCGAAGTGGAGAAAGTCGTCCGCGTAGATGTTGCGAACAAGATCCGCTTCGCGTTGGCCGATGAAGCTTTCGAGCTGTTCGGCGGCTCCCGTGGCGTGCGACGGCAGGATGTCGATCTCGCTCTTATAGGCCTCGAGCCCGGTATTGCGGAGTAGGCGAAGTGACTCCTTCGCGAACTCCTCGAAGTAGTAGACCCCGTCGTAGCGGTTCATCGGGATGCCCGTGAGCAAGGTTTGGGGTGCCCAGTGAATGTCGTAGCGATGCGCCGGCTGCCACGAGACGCGTTCGAGAAACGTTGCGAAATCGACATCGACTTCGGGGTCGAGATCGAGGATCGGCATGCGACGATCGCGTTCCCACTGACTTTCCACGATCTTGTCGAGGTAACAGCTCAACGCCCTGGTGAACGGGTTCCTTGCGAAGACAAACCGGTGTGTGGCTTCGCTATTCCAGATGTCAACAAATCTGCCGTCGGTCTCGCGAGGACGTTTCAGCGGTGAGGTCTCCCTGTTGTGTACGTCGCTCGGAAGCATCGTGCGCTCACCTTCGAGTTCAGCCAACTGCAGAATCCGTTTGATTGTGGTGCATCCGGCTTTGGGAATCTCGACGTAGATCAGATTGAAGCGTTCTGAGATGTGGATCAGGTAATTGAATCGACGTTCGTCGATTGCGAAGGATGGTCCCGATATGGGTGAGGTCATGGTGGTATGAGGCATCTCGTCGACGAATGTGGAGCGAGTATATGCAATTGATGTTCGGCTGTCGCGTCTTGTCCGGCACACCGCGTAGGATGCGTCGATCCTGGTGCAGGCGAAGGAGACCTGACGATGCGAGTGCTCATTGTGGGACAACCGAAGAGCGGCACCACAGCGTTGATGACCGCTGTGGTAAAGGGCCTTGAGTCGACCGGTGTCGAGGTTGCGACGCTGTTTGAGCCGGGTAATCTCTTGGTCCAGGACCTTGACGTTGCGCCGCTGGTCGCCAAGAAGCTCCTGGTGGGGCTCGGCCCCAATGAACATGCAGCGTTCTACGCCTTCGACAAGCGTGTGCTGTTGATGCGAGATCCTCGAGATCGTCTCATCAGCGTCATGCTCTACGACATTTACGGCAGGCCTGAAGCGTTGAGCGACGGTGTGCAGCGCTGGTTGGACGCTCTGCGTCGCAAGGAAGCCGACCCGGGGTCGGTGGGTGTACTCGACCTGCTCTACACATACTGGGAACTAACGGATGTGAACTTGCTTCAGTGGTTTGCAAACACGCTGGTGAGCGAGCAGCGTTTCTTCAACACGCGAGCCGATCGGTTCCACGTCGTTCGCTACGAGGACCTCGTAACCGGCAACATCGCAGCGTTATGCGAATATCTCGGCTTCGCAATCGAAGCAAGCCCCGAGATATCGGGTCCCGAAGCTAGGGTCACCCGCTCCCGCGCGGCGGGTGAGTGGCGACAATGGGTTCTGCCGTCGGACCTCTTGGTGTTGCGCCCGTTGATGCAACAGACGATGAAGCGTCTCGGTTTCACCGACATGTCCTGGGCGGTCGATTCGCAGCCGGCGCTCGACCCGGCGCTCGGGTCGGAATATGTTGCCGGCCTGCTGCAGCGCCGCAAAGAAGCTGAACCGATCGAGCAACCGGCTGACTAAAGAGCTCTGCCTGTCAGCGATCAGGAAGGGATTTGGTCGGCGCGTGCGTCGAGTCGGTAGGGGTTGTCGATGGATTCACTCTCGGCAGGTCGCACCCGCAATACATGGGCTCCATCCCGTACGCATTCGCCGTTCTGGATCAAGCTAAGTGTGAGGCCGTAATGACCCGGCGGCAGGGGGAGCGGATCGATTACGAGCGACAGAGCGTCGGGTCCCGTCATCGAGATTGGTTCCTCGATGAGGAACGGCAGAGGGCTCTGCTCATAGCTCAGCTCGACACGGACCAACGTTGGAATCGAACGGTCAAGCTCGGCGACCGACATGTCGGTTTCGACCCGCACGCGGCCACCCGAGTATCCGAAATGGGATCCGTCGTCGCCGATCAACCGTAAGACGAGATCGTCTTCGGACGGTTTTTTCTTCGAGGCCACCGAGGTGTCGCGGTACGTTCGGACGGTCTCGAACGGGTCGCCGTATTCGATCACCTCGCCATGGTTGAGCCACAACACCTCGTCCGCGGAGTCTTCGATCATTCCCAGATTGTGCGAAACCAGCACAATCGTGACTCCTTCTTTGCTCAGTCGTTTGAAGTGTCGTTGACATTTTTTTGCGAAGGCGATGTCGCCCACGGCCATGATCTCGTCGGCGAGGAGTATGTCCGGGCGCAGATGTACGGTCACCGCGAAACCGAGTCGGGAACGCATGCCGCTCGAATACAGTTCGATCGGCTGGTCGATGAAGTCGCCGATGTCTGCCATGTCGACCACTTCGTCGATGATCGCGTCGGTTTCCTTCGTCGACAATCCGTGCACCGCGGCGTTGAAGTAGACGTTCTCGCGGCCCGAGAGCTGCGGGACGAATCCTGCACCGAGTTCGAGGAGAGCACCTACGCGTCCGCGGGTTGTTACCGTTCCTGAGGTTGGTCGGTAAACGCCGGCAAGACAGCGCAGCAGGGTCGATTTTCCGGAGCCGTTCCGACCGATGATGCCGAGCATCTTGCCTTGTTCGACCTCAAGCGACACGTCCTTGACCGCGTCGAACCAGCTGTAGCTGAGTCGGTTGGCGCCGAACAGACGCCCGCGCATCGAGGCGGCGGCGGCCTGTGTGAGTTTGAACTGTTTGCATACGTTCTCGGCGCGCAGCGCAATGTTGGAGTCGAGTGTCATGCGCCCTCCGCTGCGTCATCGGCGCTGCGATGAAAGAACACCCAGCCAGCGATGACGAGGATGACTGACATCCCTGCAAGTTTGAGCCATGTTCCGGGCGTGATCCAGAGCTGTTCGTAGGTGGCAGTGCGTGACGCGGATACGAACGTGGTCAGCGGATTGAGCTCAACGATGGTCCGAAGCGGGAGCCAATAGTCCGCGGGTGGTTGGGTCTCGTTGTATACCCAGATGATGGGAGTTAGGAAGAACAGCATTCTGAGGATGACCTGGTAGGCGAAACCCACATCGGCGAATCGGACATTCGGCACCGCCAGCAGCAATCCGATCCCGAAGGAGAACAGCGCCATCACTGCGATCAGCGGCACCAGTTGGATGAACGTAATGCTGATCGAGCCAGCCAGTACAAAAAACACCAGGAGCATTAGGGCCTCGATGCCTGTGTCGACCAACAGCCCCGATACCCGTGCGATCGCAAGCGACGCTGGTGGAAAATAGAGCCGTTTACGCAATTCAACGGTCTGCTGGAACGAGTTCATCGTCTGGGAGCTGCCCGCTTGGAACAGGCTGAAGACGACCTGGGCGGAGAACAGGTAGAGAGCGAAGTTTTCAAGTCCATCCGGGTTTTCCGGCAGGTCCCTATTGCCGCCGAGAATGGTTCCGAACACCACCGAATAGATGATCAAACTCGTAATCGGGTTGAGGATCGACCAAGTCCAGCCGAGCAGGCTGCGCTGATAACGCATCTTGAGGTCGCGTACGGTTTGGTAGCGCACGAAATCTGAGAAGCTGGCCGTCTCGCGGATCGCCTCGATCGCCCCCGTTCGGCGCCCAGGGCTATTTACCCGGACTATTTCGCTCATGATGAAAGCCGAGCTGTCCACGGAGCGATAACGCGAGATCGTTCGGCTATGCCGAAGTTCTCGTGATCGAGCGTGAGGTTGGGATTGTAGGACGGGTCACCACGCAGTTTGTCGCCCCAGCGATCGACCATGACGGCTGCTTCATATACGAATCTCGCCTGTTTGAGGGGTGTGTCCTCAGGTCCCCGCGACTTTGACTCGTGGTGAAAGAGCGTCGCCCAGGGCGTCCAAATCACGTCGTAGCCCGCCCCGCGGGCCTTGAGGCAATAGTCGATGTCATTGAACGAAACGGCGAGATGGTTGTCGTCGAGGGCGCCGAGCTCTTCCCAGACGGTCCGCCGAGTGGCCAAACAGGCGGCGGTCACCGCACCGATCTGATGGGTGCAAACCAGGCGGGAGAAATAGCCATAGCTGTAGCGATCCTCGTTCTTGTGGCTGTGCCCAGCGACACCGCCGATGCCGGTGATGACCCCGCCGTGTTGCAACGTGCCATCCGGGTACAACAGTTTTGCGCCGACCACCCCGACGGTGGGGCGAAGCGCGTGTGAGGCCATCTCGGTGAGCCAGTTCGGGGTTATGACCTCGACGTCGTCGTTGAGCAGAACGATGATTTCGCCGTTCGAGTGTTCGACGGCGTAGTTGTTGATCGCCGCGTAGTTGAATGGCTTGTCGTAGCGCAGAACCGTATCGCCAGCGGCGCTACAGCTCTCAAGAAATTCGAGGGTCGGATCCTGGTCCGACTGGTTGTCAACGATTACCAGCTCGTAGTTCTCGTAGCTGGTTCTGGTTCTGATCGAATCGATGCACTCGGCGAGTGTCTCGTCGCCGTTGCGGGTGGGGATAACGATCGAGACGAGCGGTGGCTGCGAGGGAACTGGGTAATGGACCCTGTAGGTGGTCGGAGCTTCGCCGATTTCGATCGACGCTTCAGGCTCGGTCAACGCCAGGTGCTCGGTGAGTGCCTCAAGGGCGGCGGTCTCTGCGTAGGTTTTCTCGGATGAGTCGAGCGCGGTCGAGCCCGGAATGGAGCGCCAATGATAAAGCACGAGCGGGACGTGACCGATTGATGACCGCGATTCGAGCACCTGGACGCAGCGCAGCCAAAGATCGTAGTCCTGGCTTCCGCTGCGAGTTTCATTGAAGCCGCCGACCTTCTCGATAAGTGCTCGTTTCGCGACGACGAAATGGCCTAGGTAGTTCTGTGACAAGAAGAGATCGAGGTTCCAGTTGGGCTTAAAGAACGGGTCTGAGCGTTTTTGACGCTCGTCAATTTTGTCCTCGTCGCTGTAGACCAATTCTGCGTCTGCGTGATCTTCGGCGAATAGCGCCATGGCAGCGAGAGCTCGGCGGTCGAGTTCGTCATCGTGGTCGAGCAGTCCCACCCACTCGCCGCTGGCCGATTGCAGCGCCGTATTGGAGGCGGCCGCGATGTGTCCATTTGTCGGCCGGTACGTCACCTTGATTCGGGGGTCGGAGCGGTAACCGTTGAGCACGGTGCGTACAGCAGGATCCGTGGAGGCGTCGTCTACGACTATGAGTTCCCAGTTGGTGTAGAGCTGCGCGCGGACCGAGTCGATAGCGCGGGACAACCAGCGTTCTGGAGTGTTGTAGACCGGTAGAAGGATTGAAAATAGTGGGGGATCGACGAGCGTGGCGAGCGCTTCGGCGATGCGTGCCGGTTCGTCCTCGTCGGGATCTCCATGAGTCTGAAGCCACTGGTCATAGTCGATGGTTCCGGCCGCGTGGCGGGTGTCGTTGTAGCGATTGACGAGGCGCTTGCGAAACCCCTCGATCCCCCCGGCACGTAGGTGATTGATGCCTCTGCGCACCGAGAGCACACCCGCCTTGGGGTCTCGAATGCCAGCCTGCGCCGCACTAGCCGTCATCCGGGCGACCGCGCCGCCACGCGACAAGGGTCGAAGCGAGAGGCGGTCGACTTCGATGAGTCCACTCGCCGAAGGGAACTCGATACCACAGGTGCTCAGATCGGCGGGGAAGTAGATGACGCGGGCGGATTGACCGCGTCGCGACGGTTCGAGGCGAAACCTGGCTGGGTGATGTGGGTTCGACCGAGTGAGATACCACAACGAGGGGTCGACGGTGGAACCGCCGCTCGTTGCTCCGTAACTCAACGAGACGCGATGCCATCCCTCGGCAATTTCATCGTGAACGAGAACCATGTTCGGCGCTGGTCCGGTTACTTTCCAGCGGTGGTCGTCGACCGCAGCGAGATCGGTGGTGTGATCTATCGCAGCGTGGGCACGGGTATTCATCGCAGACGGAGTCTACGGACTGTCCGGGCCAGAGTTGTCGATCCGCGGCACAGACTTTTGGAGGCGTTCATAGACCCTGTTTGTCGCCGTTCGATCGCTGCCGCGTCGCGTCCACAGAGATTTGGGTAGTCGCGTGAGCGCCTTGAGCAGGCCCTGCCAGCGACTTTTGGGCGAGGGCCCGTCGCCGCTGCGACCAAGACTGCCGATCGCACCTGCAAACGCACGAAAATATGTCGACGCGACCGCGGAGAGTGGTGCGTTTTTGGCCATCATGACCAGTCGATTACGGACCTGGTTGGTCGCTGCGTCGTTCGTGACGAGGCCTGTGCTGTAGCCATGAACGTGATGCGCGACGGACCCGGGAACATAACGAAAACGCCAGCCCCCACGCTGCGCGCGCCACGAGAGTTCGGTGTCCTCGTAGTACAAGAAGAACGAGGGGTCGAAACCTCCGCATTCCTGAACAAGTTCGGTGCGCAGGACCACTGCAGCACCGCAGAATGCAAACACCTCGCGAGGGCTGTCGAACGCGGGACCATCCGCGCAGCCATAACCGATGTCACCGGCGTTGCCGTTGCGCAGCACATAGGACCCGGCGTTCTGGATAACACTTCGCGAATCGTCACGGTCGAGGAGGATCTTCGGGCAAGCCCCGCCGAGTTCGGGTGACTCGTACAAAACATCGATGAGCGGTTCAAGAAAGTCCGGATCGACCCAAGCGTCGGGGTTGACGAGCGCTATGAAATCGACTCCGTCGAGGTCCTCGAAGGCCTGGTTGTTGGCTCCGAAGCCGACGTTGATGGGGTTGACGATACGCGTAATGTCGTCGTCGGTGATCGCTGTGAGAGAGCCGTCGGTCGAGGCATTGTCTATCACCCAAATCTGGATCGCCTCTTCGGGCCAATTGAGCGCACGGATCGACGCGATGCAGCGCGCAAGCAACTCGCCGGCGTTGAAGTTGACGACGACGAAGCGAACGACGGGATGACGGCCTGATCTCAAGCCAGCGACACTATCGGTTCGGAGTCGGTGCGTTGGACCGAGCCTCCATGATGGCGGGCTCGGATCAGCCTCGACGCTATCGTTCGCGCCTATGGCAGGAAAACGGTTCGTCATTATCGGAGGCGGTCCCGCTGGCAACACGGCAGCGACCCAGGCGGCCCGGTTAGGTGCGGAGGTCACGATGATCGAGCGCGACATCGTGGGGGGCGCCGCGCACCTGCTCGACTGCATTCCATCGAAGGCGATGATCGCGACCGGCGGTGCAATAGCGTTTCTTCGGCGCAGCGAGGGTATGGGTCTCGATCAGGTTGAGGCTCAGATAGATCTGGACAATCTCCGTGACCGTTTGGCGTCGATCGAGGCGAGGCTCGAGAACTCCGCACGCGAGCTGTTGACCTCTCAGGGTGTCAGCCTTCTCGAGGGGTCGGGCCGGATGCTCGACACGCACACTGTCGGTTACGAGTCTGTTGACGGAGAGACCCGACAGATCGAGGCCGATGTTGTGGTTCTCTCCACCGGGTCTCGTCCGCGCATTCCGGAGTGGGCAAATATTGACGGTGAGCGCATCCTGACGACACGCGACGCCTATCCGCCCCAGGAGATGCCATCACATCTGATCGTGATTGGCT
>JADFOM010000109.1 GCA_022562835.1 Acidobacteriota bacterium
GCCGGACCACGGGCACGGCTTCGAAGTACTGGAAGGTGCAGATCGCTATCGACGGCAACCCGTTCGAAGACGTCGGTGACGTGGTCGAGCAGGTCGGCACGGACTGGCTGCGCAGCAGCTTTTCGCTCGACATCGCCGCGCAACAGAGCAGCATCGCTGTCGCCTCGAATGTGGGCCTGCGCACCGAGCACGCCAAGAAGTGCGTGGTAGACGTCGTTTAGTGACTCTGTGCCGTACACCTTCACCGACGATGCTCGTTCGGGAGTGAGTCGGCCTTGTTCTACGTCGACGGTCATTCGCCAGTTCAAGAGGTTCAATGCCTCGAGCTTTGCGTGCGAACGGGCGAGATCGGTCTGTACCCAGCCAAGGTCGATGACCTTGTCCTCACCACCGGGTGTTTGCGGCGTGAGCGCTGCCCAGCCCACGACGTCATCGTAGATGCGGAAGGCCCGTGCACCGTTTGCGGCGAGCCCGACCCGTTCGTGGTTGAGCTGGGTCGTGATCATTCGCCAACCGCCGTTGATCTCGCCGACCACATTGTCGAATGGGACGCGTACATCGTCGTAGTAGGTCGCTGCGGTAGTTGCGTCGCCGACGGTGACGATCGGCGTCCAAGAGAATCCTTCGCTGGTAGTGGGCACGATTATCAACGAGATCCCCTTGTGCTTCTTCACGTCGGGATCAGTGCGGCAAGCCAGCCATATGTAGTCGGCTTCATTTGCGCCGCTCGTGAAGATCTTCTGTCCGTTGATCAGCCACTCGTCGCCATCGCGGAGCGCCTTGGTGGCGAGTGAAGCAAGGTCGGTGCCGGCGCTCGGCTCGGTGTAGCCGATCGCGAAGGTGATTTCGCCAGCCAGAATCTGCGGAAGGTAGAACGCCTTCTGCTCCTCGGACCCGAACTGCATCATGGTGGGACCGACTGTGTTGAGCGTCACGAACGGCATTGGGCAACCCGCACGTTGCGCTTCATCGAAGAATATGAATTGATCGGTGGGCGGCCGTCCTTCACCGCCGTATTTGTCGGGCCATCCCACGCCGAGCATGCCGTCTGCGCCGAGGCGTTTGAATAAGGCACGCCGAGCCGGGCTGGTCTCGTGGCTGCCACGCAACTCGGAGCGGAGTTCATCGCTCATTAGATCGACGAAATAGGAGCGCACCTTCGCTCGGAACGCCTGTTGCTCATCTGTCTCGATTAGGTACACAGCGCCGCAGTCTATGGGGACCTCGGACCGAGACCGCGAGCGGGTGAGGGGCGCCGCTGCGAGAACTAACGCCCTGCTCGGCTGAAGTTGATAGTTAGTGAGACTTGACCCCGTTGATATCATCGAACCATGCAAAGCCACCGGTTCAGCTTCGAGATCGACGCAACTCCGGCCGATGTGTGGCAGGTATTTCACGGTCCGAAACCGAAGGTAATGGAACACGGCGATGTACGGATCGAGGTCCTTCATCCCGGAGAGCCGGGGGGCAATGGTCTCGTCCGGCATTGCCACTTTCGTGTACCGAGATATCTGATGTCAGGCGGCAAGGCCAAGAGTTGGGAGTGGCTCACCGAACTTGAGGAGCCGCGCCGCTGGCGATATGACGCGATCGGCAAACCGCTGTGGTCCGAAGCGACGGGCATTACCGAACTCGAGGAACTCGAAGACGGACGAACCCGCGTGCATTTCACCGAGACCTATCACGTCTTCAATCCCCTCATGCGTGTGTTGCTCGAGAAGCGAGTGCATTCCTTCATCTCCAAGGACAACGACAAACTGATGAAAGCCGGGGTCGAGGCTGGCCTCAAGGCCCTCCGCCACTGAGTCTGGCCGCAGGCCGCACGGTCCTTGCTCAGGGCTCGAAGACAACTCGGATTGATCCGGCCTTGCGGTCGGCGGCGGCGGCGAACGCCTCGGGTGCGGCCTCAAGAGGAAATCGGTGGGTGATTAGCGTGTTGGCGAGATCGGGCGTCGTCGCTACAAGTCGGGCAGCTTCCTCGAACACCCGCGGAGCGGATCGGTCGTACATCGAGGCCGGGATCAGGTCGATCTCGGATAGGCAGATCTCCATCGCCGGGAATTCGGAGCCGTCCCAGTAGCTGCCGACGAGGATGACCCGCCCGCCGGGGCGTACGCGGCGGACGGCTTCGCCGAGCGAGAACGGACTGCCAACGGCATCCAAGACAACATCAAACCCGTCAGCGTGGGTGTCGCCAGAATGTTGGCTGACCGCACCGAAGCGTTCGCCTGCCTCGAGTTGATGGTCATGGCGCCCGAGTAGGGTCACCACGGCACCGTGTCGCCGGCTCGCCACGACAGCTGTGAGCCCAATGGCGCCGCCACCGATGACACAGACACGTTCGCCGTCGACGATGCGACCACGTCTTGCTGCATGTAATGAAATTGCGGTTGGTTCGACGACACAAGCATCCGAGGGTTCAAGCCCGTCGGGAAGGACGATGATGCTGTCTGGTTGTACTAGGCAGTATTCGGCCATGCCTCCGTCGAGACCGAAGCCGATTAACCGTTCGGTGGCCGTGCGACAGAGCTGGAGCTGGTCATCGGCGCAGTATTCGCAGACGCCGCACGGTGCGGTCGGCTCGACCGCGACACCGGTACCGTCGGGCAGAGTGCCTGCAAATTCATGCCCGAGCGTCGCCTCACCCAGAATTCCGATGTCGATCATGTGTAGGTCACTGCCACAGATCGAAGAGCTCACCACCTGAACCAGAACACCGTCGCCGTCAGGTTTCGGGACTTCCTGGACCTCTGCTGCACCATTTGATGCCTTGATCGCCAGCATGATGAGAAATCTAGTGGTTGACGGAGCTGTCCTGCCGATCCGATCGCCACAGCGCACGTGCCGCGACGATCGCACCAGTTCCGAGCAACGCCGATACGGCCATAACCCACGCGAACCCGTCCTTGACGGCCCCGGCCGCCTCGTCGGTGCTGGCCACATCGTCGCCCTTGAGCGCGTCGCGGACGACCTCGACGTCGCCGAGCTGTCGACCCACTACGGCGAAAAGCACTGCGGCGCCGA
This sequence comes from Acidobacteriota bacterium, assembly GCA_022562835.1. Classification (GTDB taxonomy): domain Bacteria; phylum Actinomycetota; class Acidimicrobiia; order Acidimicrobiales; family SHLQ01; genus JADFOM01. The sequence goes on from JADFOM010000109.1 coordinate 3,025, forward strand.
TCCCGACTCCGAGCGTGATCGCGAAGCTGCGCAGGAATTGATGCGCAGAGTTGACCCTGCCGAGTTCGTCGTTGTCGCTGATTGCCTGAAGCATCGACAAGGTAGGTGTCGAGACCGTGCCGATGGCTGTGCCGAGCGCGAAGAACAGAAAGAAGATGATTGCGATATTGGCATCGACCGCGATCGCCAGTGCTCCGACCGCGAGGACTGGGGCGCTAGCGACCGCGCCGACGGTGATCACCGCGGACTCGGGGTAACGCTCGACGAGGCGACTGGCGACGTTGGCCGCAAGGGTCCAGCCGATCGTCACGAAGAGGACTGAGAACGCAGCGAGGCCAGTGCTGGTCTTGTGCACGATCTGCATGTAGAGCGGCAAGTAGTTGTTTGACGCAAGCCCAGCGGCGAGTACGAACATCGCGACGAGGTGCAGCCAACGCATGGGGATTCGGGTGAGATGGTCCAGGCTGAGTACCGGTTCGGCATAACTGCGAGCGTGGCGGACGTAGGCAAACGCGCAGGCCACCGTAACCGCAAGTCCAACGACCGTGACCGGCCAACGTGAGCTGAGCTGGTCGATTGAAACGATCGATGCGACGACCACAACGGTCAACAGAACGATGCCGCGGCGGTCGTAGTCGATCTTGGTGGGCTTATCGCGGGTGCTCGGGAGAGTGTTCCATCCGGCGACCATCGCTGCGGCGGTCAGGGGCAGTTGGACGAGGAAGATGACACGCCAGCCACTCAGTTCGAGTAAGACCGCACCTAGGGCGGGGCCACCAAATCCCAGGACCCCCCAAACCACCGACATCGCTGCAAATGCCCGTGCGTGAAGTCTTGCGGGATAGGTGAGCCCGACTGCGGCGAGGCTCACCGCTGTGAGGATGCCCCCTGCTGCACCCTGCGCGATGCGTGCCACGATCAGCACGAGCATGGTCGGGGCAAGCGCGCAGGCAGCGCTCGCGACGAGGAACCAGATACTGGTCAATCGGAACGTGCGGCGGACGCCGACAGCGTCGATAACGGGCCCGCCGATGATGACCGCAATTGCTGAGGCCGCGAGGTAGCCGGTGAAGATCCACGGGGCGATTGAGACCGAACCGAGGTCTTCGGTGATCGATGGGAATGCGGCGGTGATGGCGAGACCGTCGAATGCCGACAACGCGACGACCATCAGAATGGCGAACGTGGCGGCTCGAAACGAGCGCGACCATATGGTCTCGTCGGTCACCGGCGCACCGTACAGTCTCGATGCGGGATTCTTCTGCGACAGAAACCATATGTGAACGCCACCGCCGCCAGAACATGATGATCGGGCAGACTGCAGAGATGGAACTCTCGGGCAGTCGCATTCTTCTCACGGGACCGACTTCGCAGGTCGGGTTGCCAGTCACATTGGCACTCGCTGCGGAAAACGATGTGATCGGCATCGCTCGGTTCTCCGACCCTGTAGCAACCGCGCGGTTGGAGGCTGCGGGTGTCGAGTGCATCCGGGCGGATCTCATCGGTGGCTCACTCGACGATGTGCCATCCGATGTCGATTTCGTGTGCAACTTCGCGGTTACCAAGATCGGCCGATGGGACAAGGACCTGGCCGCAAATGCCGAGTTGATAGGGCGACTGATTAGCCACTGCCGCACGGCCAAGGCAGTGCTGCACTGTTCCTCGACCGGGGTGTACGCGCACCGACCCGGGGCCCGGTTTGCCGAGGGCGATGCGCTTGGCGACAACCATGCCGGAATGTTGCCGACCTATTCGATCTCCAAGATTGCCGGCGAGACCGTCGCACGGTTCGCGGCCAGCGAGTTTGGGGTGCCGACAACGATTGCTCGCCTCAACGTTCCGTATGGCGATAACGGTGGGTTCCCGCTGTTTCACCTCGAGATGATTCTCGCGGGTCAACCAATCCCGATCCATCCCGATCAGCCGTGTGTCTACAATCCGATTCACGAGACAGACGTAATTGCTTCAATCCCCAAGTTGCTCGACGCTGCATCGGTGCCGGCCACCACGGTGAACTGGGGTGGTGACGAAGAGGTGTCGCTTGAGCAGTGGGCCGCTGAGCTAGGGCGTCTCGTCGACAAGCCGGTCGAGTTCGCGACGACCGAGTCTACGGTTGGGGGCGTCGCGATCGACCTGACCCGCAAACTCGAATTGCTGGGTCCGAGTACGGTCGATTGGCGTGAGGGCCTTCGCTCGATGGTCGCCAACGCACACCCCGAACTCACCCTGGCCGGGTAACCGGTGTCAGACACCGAGCGCACAATGCGCCCTGGCCGGGCAACCGGTGTCTGACACCAACGACACCTGTGTCATGACTCAACCGAGTACACGACGAACCGCATCGTGCGTTCGATGACGAACCCCAGTGATTCGTACACAGCAATGGCACCGGCGTTGGTGGTGAGGACATGCAGGATTGGTATTCGACCTTCAGCTTCGATCGACCGCGCCACGGTGTCGGACAGTCGTCGCGCTAGTCCTCGACGGCGTGCGCTCGCAGCGGTGCACACCGCCGAGATCTCAACCCAGTCTGGGCTAGCCAAGCGGCGGCCAGCCATCGCAACGAGGTTGTCGCCGTCACGCACGCCGAGGTAGCCGCCGAGCTCTACGGTGCGTTCGAGAAACGGCCCTGGTTCGGTTGCCTCGGTCAGAGCGACCATGTCAGCGGCATCGCGTGCGCTCAGTTCAACGAGGTCATCGGGTCCGGTGATTGCAGCCGGGGCCTTTTTCCGGCGGACCATTTGGTAGCCAACACCGTGGAATAGCTCGGTGTGGCTCGGCGGTGCTGACGGCTGATTTTCCAGCACGAGGCCGGGTAGTAGGCCATCGATCGCGAGTTCGTTCATCGCTACCCAGTCGGGCTGGCCCGGGTTCTCCCATGCTCCCCAGATCGTGACGTCGGGGTCATAGGCCAGCGCCGCGTTGTTGTCCGACCGTCGGACGACGGCCGCGTCGGCACTGTGCAGGGCGTGCCATGCGGGGTTGACCAGTGAATCGTCGCTCGACATGGCGCCAAGTCTGGTGAGTGGCCCTCAACCTCGCCAGTTGTGGAGGTAGAACCCGACATGATCTGGGAGAAGATGTAAGCCTGAGGTGTCGCCGTCACGCCCCGAGGATCCTGCATATGGCCCCACAACTCGATGAAGTTGCTTCGCCCGCACACACGGCGCTGCTCACGATGGAACTGCAGCGAGCCGTTGTGGGTGATCTGGCGACCATGACCGAACTGCGCGACGTCGCCGAAGACGTCGGCGTCGTGCCAAACGCGGTTCGACTCGCCGATACAGCGCGCGCGGTTGGTGTGCGAGTGGTTCATTGTTGCGCAACCTTCCGGTCCGATCTGTTCGGATCGGCCGCAAACAATCGGTTGCTGGCGATGAGTCATCGGCTCAATGGTAAGGAAATGGCAGAGGGCGCCCCAGGTGCGGATTTGGTGCCCGAACTCGGTTCGGATCCACGCGACGTAGTCATATCAAGGTTGCACGGTTTGACCCCGTTCACCTCGACCTCACTCGATCAGATGCTTCGTAACGCTGAGATTCGCACGATCGTCACGGTGGGGTGTTCGCTCAATATCGGGCTGATTGGCATGGTGTTGAGTGCGTCCGACCTCGGATATCAGGTCGTCGTCGTGAGCGATGCAGTAGCCGGTGTGCCGCGGGCTTACGGCGAGGCTGTCCTCGAGCATTCGATGCCGATGGTCGCGACAGTTGTTTCGACAGACGAGCTGCTGACGGTTTGGGATTGACGCCCTGGGTCACATCACGTGATGAGTGCGATGCTCCACACGACACACATTCCGGCCACCATCGTCAGTGCCGCCGAGCGCCAACGCAAAGACACCAAAATCCCGACTACCGCCGCGACATACCAGCTCCAGCGGGTAGATAGTTCGCCTTCGTCGAGGATCAACATGTTTGCGACGATTGAAGCGAGCACCGCGGGCGCGACCAATCGTAAGGTTTTGGTGAGCCAATCGGGATAGACGAATCCCCGCGAAATCAGAGCGACGGCCGAATAGCGGATGGCGAACGTGCCGATGCCAGCCAGTACGAAGATCAGCATGGGACTCATTTGGCTGCAACCGATCCGGCCGCGATTCCAGCCAGAGCACCAAGAAGAATGTTTAGCCCATCGGGCAATGGTGAGGTCGCAACGCTGATTATCGCCGCGGTGACAGCGGTGATGAGCGCAGGACGATTGGTGATGTTGGGAACGAGTAGGGCCAGAAACATGAGCGGTATCGTCAGACCGATTTGGGCGCCGTCGGGAATCGCCGATCCAGCGAAGAGTCCAGCCACGGTGCCGATCCACCAGGCCGAGGCAAAACACAGAGCGGCACCGAGGTAGAAGCGGATCCGGTGTCCGGGCTCTGATCTTCGATCGAATTCGATTATGGCGAGCGACGCGGACTGATCGGTGATGAGATAACTCGACAACAGTCGTGTGGGTAAGGAGAAGTCGGCGAAGACTGGCGCTAGAGCGGCGCTGTAGAGCGCCATTCGAGCATTGATGACCAACGCCGTGCCGACTACAACCATGCCAGCGGCGTCCGCGTCGATCAGGTCGAGCATCGAAAGTTGCGCCGCGCCAGCGAGCACTATCCACGAGGCGGAGGCCCCTGCCAACGAGCCGACTTCGCTCTCTTGGACCGCTAGGCCGTAGACGAGTCCAAACGGCAGCGCGGCTAACGCCAACGGTATCGCAGCACGGATCCCCGCAATGACACTCGCTCTGGCCGCCGCCCGAGACGTCACGAATTGGTGTTCGGATTCAGAATGCGCTGCGCGTTTAGACGGAGGAACTTTGG
>JADFOM010000110.1 GCA_022562835.1 Acidobacteriota bacterium
CGCCTCTTCAGCACCGGACGCCTTGGCTCTGGCCGCCTTGGCACGCTCGAGTAGGTGAGCTGGGATTTTTGAGGCGGCCTCGCTGACCGGTTCGGCGTCGCCCGCGTCTGCTGGCGCGGCGGGCTCTGCAGGGGCGTCCGATTTCGCGGCGGCCTTTTCGCGCGCCTCTTGGGCTCGTTTGAGGAGGTGTTCGGGGATCTCGGTCATGTCTACAACGGCCCCGAGATGCCGCCGTCCTTACGGACACGCCAGAAGTGCACAGCCATGAATATCACGATCACGAACGGCAACAGCAATACATGCAACACATACCAGCGCAGCAATGTATCGGTGCCGATCTCGACCCCTCCGAGTAGCACGAAGCGGACTTGATCACCGAATACGGGCGTGTAGCCCATCATGTTCGTACCCACCGTGACCGCCCAAAGAGCGAGCTGATCCCAGGGCAGGAGGTAACCGGTGAACGATAACAGCAACGTCAATGTCAACAAGATCACGCCGATGACCCAGTTGAATTCCCGCGGCGGTTTGTAGGCGCCGTGATAGAACACTCGAGCCATGTGCAAGAACACCGACAACACCATGAGGTGCGCGGCCCATCGATGCATGTTCCGGACCAACAGACCGAACGTCACCGAGGTCTGAAGCGCCGCGATGTCATCCCATGCTGCGGCAGCCGTCGGCCGGTAGAAGAACATCAGGAAGATGCCGGTAACCGTCAAGAGAATGAACAAGAAGAAGCTCAACCCGCCGAGACAAAGGGTGTAGGACACCTTCACAGCGTGACGTTTCACCTTCACCGGGTGTAGGTGATAGAGCACGCTGTTCATGACCACGTACGAGCGATTCCTCGGGCTGTCGGTGTAGCCCTTCCGGAATATCGAACCGGGACGGAAGATAGCGGTCCAGGCTTGTGAGCCCTGAACCGAATCACCAAGATCGGATGCCTTCTGTTGGAGCCGCTCGGGCAGCGGCGGCTTATTCGTTGCCACGTTCGGCTACTCCCTCGTTACCGCCGCCAAAAAAAGACTGTGAATCGTTCATCCGAGCCGCATTCCGTATCCGTAGCCATGCGCGTTCGTCCGCATGTGCGGGTCGCCGTCGGCGGGTGATGTACCCAACTTTCCGAGGATGATGACGCCGGTCGGGCAACGGTCGACACAGAGCGCACAGCGCGTACACACGTCGTCGTCGATCGTAAATATCACCTGGTCGCTGGGGTCGGCGCCGGGTTGCTCGGTACCGACCGCTTCCTCAACCGCCTCGGGGACCACCATGTGAATACATTTCCAGGGGCAGATGTCGACGCAGCCTTCGCACATGATGCACTCGGACTGATCGATGTGAATGAACTGCTTCGGCTTGACCTGCGATTGAAGCCACGCCGTATCCACCTCATGGAGGATGTAGTCGTCGCGAAACTCCGGCAGTGGCGGGTTGGCGTCGGTGACAGTCATACCGAAACACCTTCCTTGACGAGGGGACGGCCGAACTCAGACGTCGGTTCTTCTTGCACGGCCTCGGACCCTCGGTTCTGCCACATCGCCCACATAGCCATGTTGCCGGCAAGAAAGACGACGTAGATCCCGACTGCGACGATGTCTCGAATCACCTGGTAGGTGATGGTCATAGGCAGCGCCCATTCGAGGATGCCCTGTCCACCGGTAAAGGCCATCTCAGGACCGACCAGGAGCTTGTCCGAACGCCAACCGAGCTCGCTATCAGCCCAATTGAGCCACTGGTGGGGAATCACGGCGTAGAGCATGAAGAGGAGCAGATACACATAGGTGGCGGCGAGCATCGCTTCGCCCCAGGTGAGCGGCGTACCCACGGGACGTCGATCCTTGTACCAGAAGACACCGGCGACCATCACGACAGCTGCGAAGATCGAAACTATTAGAGCGACCACCGCAACCCTCCTCTGTGCTTCTCAATCGTGTGTTTCGCCGACTCGACACCTTGTACCGGTCACCCGGGATTGTTGTGCCTTACGACCTTTTCAGACTTACAGCGAACTAGTTACTTGTTCAATTTTGTGAACTCACCGACGAATCTACCCTTCGAGTAGCCGGGTGGAGACGTCCACCACAAAGCCATCCGGAAAGCCATCCGGATCGAGCCGTCATAAACCTTTCGCGTCGCCGCGAACGAACTTCGTGAATCTTTGCACAAGTCTATCGAGCAACAGCGGCAACGAACCGAACCGGGCGATGTTTAGCACGACCAAACTGACCGATCCACATCGGGAACGAGCTCTGGTGTGTGCCGTTCGCTACAGGTCTAAGTCAGCATGAGGATCGCCCGTCCGGGTGGTCGTTGGTGCGATCATGGGCATAATGTGCGCTCGTCACCGTGGGGCTGGTCTATCGATCTGTCCCGAAGCAGCGGACAACCGTTTCGGATCCGCCGAAGTGTCGGAGGCACGTTGACCGAAATTCCTGACTACCTACTCGAGCGAAGTCGTGAGAGACGCGCCGCGCTCGGACTCTCGACCGGCGAGGGTGCAGAAACCGCGGACACGACCGGCACAACTGTCGAGTCGAGCGCTGCCAATGCTCCGGCACCGGCTCCAGTCGCGACGATCGAGCCAGCGGCGCCCGCTGAACCCGAGCCAACACCCCCCTACGTTGAGGCCGCAGATCAACGCGCCCGCATGCCGATCTGGGCCACTCCGCTCGTCTTGTTTCTTCCGATTTGGGCCTTCTTCTATGTAGGCACCCTCGAGGACCCGCCAGTGGAAGCCACTGGTATTCTGGCGCAGGGTGGCGAGATTTACGCGACCAGTTGTGCGGGCTGTCACGGTGGCACCGGCGGCGGCGCGTCAGGCCCTGCGCTCGCCGACGGCGAAGTGCTCTTGACCTTCCCGAACGCGGCAGAGCATCTTCTATGGGTCGCGCAAGGTACCGCTGGCTACGGCAACGCCGGTGAGGTGTATGGCGACCCCGACCGACCCGATGGCGCTCGCACGATCGGCGGGACCAACGCCACAATGCCAGCATTCGGTGGCGAACTCAGCGGCGAAGAACTCCTCTCGGTCGTGCTTTATGAGCGCATTGAGCACGGCGGTGCACTCGAAGAGATCGCTACCATCGCAAACGAGATGATCGAGACAGGAGAGTTCGAAATTCCCGAGTCGTTCGATGGTCTCGAGGCTGAGGAGATCAACGCGACCATCGATGCGATCACCGAGCGCGCAGTTGAAGAGGGACTCGTCGACGAAATAGCACTCGGCGAATAGCGCCACCTGCTAGCCACACACCTCGAAAGAATTGGATCCGACGATGAACGATCGCCATGACCTGTTGGTGATCGGCGGGGGCCCCGGAGGCGCGGCCACCGGATATTGGGCAGCCAAGGCCGGCCTCGATGTCGTCGTCGTCGAACGTAAGACGTTCCCACGTGACAAGACGTGCGGTGATGGTCTGACCCCACGAGCTGTGTTCCAGCTCCAAGAAATGGGCGTCGACCTCGGCAAATACCACCGTTACAACGGACTCCGAGCCATCGCGCACGGCCGTGCACTCGAGATGTCCTGGCCTGAGCACCCCATCTATCCGAACTATGGATATGTCGTCAAGCGCTGTGACCTGGACCCACTCGTGGCGTACAACGCAGCGGAGGCTGGGGCCACGCTGCACACCGGCACAGAGGCAATGCGTCCGCTGTTCGACGCAGGGCATCTCGTCGGTGCAGTAGTACGCGACACCGAAACCGACGTCGAGCGCGAGATTCGCGCACGTTACGTCGTGGTCGCCGACGGCGCGAACTCTCGATTCGGTCGAGCGCTCGGATCGAGCCGAGATCGCAGCTACCCGCAGGGTATGGCGATCCGCACATACTTCGAGAGTCCGCTGCACGCAGAGCCGTGGATCGAGAGCGCTTTGGACGTTCGCGACCGAAACGGAAACTCGATGCCCGGCTACGGCTGGATTTTCCCGGTCGGCGACGGCACGATCAATGTCGGTATCGGTCTGTTGTCAACGTTTCGTGACTACAAGAGCGTCAACACCAGTCACGTCATCAACGAGTTCGCACGCACGTTGCCGTCGTATTGGGAAATCGATCCCGACAACCCGACCCAGGCACCAACCGGCGGACGTTTACCGATGGCCGGATCGGTTGGTCCCAAGGCCGGACCCAATTGGCTCCTGGTCGGCGACGCCGCCGGCTCGATCAACCCATTCAACGGCGAGGGCATCGACTACGCGTACGAATCAGGACGACTGGTCTCATCCTTGATCGCCGAGGCGATCGAGACCGATGATCCCAGAGTGATCGCCCGCTACGAGAACGTCCTCGACGAGGAGTTCGAGCTCTACTTCAAGACCGCTCGACTCTTCGCAAAGGTCATCGGCAAACCCGCCTTGCTTCGCCAGCTAACGAGGGTCGGGATGCGCTCACGGACGCTGATGGAATGGGCGTTGCGCATAATGGCCAACCTCATGCGCGAGGACGAACGCCACAGCGCGGAACTCGCTTACAAAGCCATCGAACAAGTCGTGCGGCTGGTACCCGAGTCGGTCGCGGCGACGCGCTGAGCGCGGTCCCATACCGCTGCGCATGGGCCGTCTGGACCCCAAGATCGGCCAATGCGGCCCATGATCGCCCATACGGCAATCCGTACCGTTTGGTATCGACTCCCTTCCCTCCGCAGACGACGACATCTCGCACGCTCCGACCACAGGTCGTCCGACGATCCTTGCGTTCGCGACGGTCGCCGCGACGTTGCTTATTGGCGTTGCTCTGATCCGTGTGGCCCCACCCGATCCACCTGTCGGCGTTGTACTCGGAGACTCTGTTCAAGCCATCTCGGACGCTCCGTTCTTGCGAGACCCTGGTCCGGTGGCGTACCCCGACGAGGTCGAGATCCTCGCGTCATATCGGACCGTCGAAGGAGCTCTGGCGGATACAGACGTTGATCCCGTCCATGCCGAGGCCTGGGCGCGGGTAGAGGCCGTCGTACCTCCGGCTTGGCGTAGCCGAATCATACAGTTCTCCGTGATGTCAGAAGGCACCGCGAATATCGTCGCGATCGTGCATCGATCCTCACAGATTCCTGATGCATGGGTGCTGAGCGTCGACATCGAGGATCTCGGGTCGCCCGACCTCCTCGAAGGCACGCTGGTCCACGAACTCGGACACATGTTGAGCCTCGGCGCCGATGACTTCTTCTTCACGACAGAAGACTGCGACGACAAGACCTACAGCGTGGCGATGGAGCTCGGTTGCGCCCGGGCCGACTCGATGATCGCTGATTGGAGCGAGAGATTCTGGAACGACGGCGCGCCGGTATTTGACGCCGCTGCGTTCGTCTCGCGCTACGCGACATCCTCGCCACACGAGGACCTCGCCGAAACCTTCATGGCCTGGGTACTGCAACCCTCGCCGACTCTGCCGCTTGGCTCGACTGTCGGCGCCAAGTCTGCCTTCCTCGAGGCATCCCCTCGGGCCCGAGCACTGCGTGACGAAATAGTGCAGTTCAACGGACTCGCCGGCGCCACGGCGGGACCGTAGTCGGTGGCGACGTCTGCCGTTCGATAGTCAGGTCAGGACACGAGCGCCGCCAATTCGCTCAACTCGACACGGCCGGACCGAATGCCCTTTTGTTTGAGCACAGCGAGGTCACCCTGGGCCTGAGCCTGTTTGAGGGTGCTGAAGCTATATGGCGCACCAGGGATGTCGACATCAACTTCGTCGTCGCTGACCACCTGCACGATCACACCGTTGTCGCGACCGCCCTTGTGCAGCTGACCCGTCGAATGCAGGAACCGAGGACCGAGACCAAATGTGGTCACAACACCGAGTCGATCCGCCAGCGCTTCACGGGCGGCTTCGAGCACCGCCACGTCCTCTGATCCTGGGTCTACATATGCGGTGACCGCTAGGTAGTCGCCCGGCGAAAGGCTGCCGGTCAGCGAAGACAGGCTCACGGTTTCCACCACGGAGAGCCCCGATTCCAGCACCTCGTTCGTAGCCGCTTTCGCAGAGGCGACGTCGGGCTGATCGAACGGGTTGACGCCGAGTCCGGCGCCGATCAACGCGGTGGTCATTTCCCAGACGAATACGAGTGCACCAAGGTCATCAGCGGACCATTGGTCGATGATGATCGTGGGCCCGTCGGGCTGTGCGTCAACGCCGGCCCAGTGGACAAAAAGTCGATCATCGCCGGTGCGCAGCGAGCGCTCGCCCACGACCGGCAGCACGCCGGTGCCGCGTTTCCCGGTCGACTCGGCGATTAGCTGTTCGAACCACAGCCCGAATGCTGCAAGACGAGGATCGGTGACCAACGTCAACTTGTCGCGTCCGGCGCGGTTCGCCGCCACGATCGCCGCGGCGAGCTGCACTGCGGGATTATCGGCGCCGTTTGACCGGCATGCTCGCGCGGCCTCGCCCGCAGAAGCCAGCATCGGACCAACTTCGACGCCCATCAGTGCAGCGGGCACCAGACCGAACAGTGACAACGCCGAGAAGCGCCCACCTATGTCGGATCGATTCTCGAACGTGGCACGGAATCCACGTTGCGCGGCGAGTGCCACGAGTTGGGAATCCGGGTCGGTGATTGCGATGAACTGATCACCATTGCCCACCTTCGACCACAACAGTTCGAGTTGACTGCGGGTTTCGATGGTTGTCCCAGACTTCGAGGCGACGATGAATAACGTTGTGTCGAGCGTCGCGGATTCAGCCGCACGTAAAATGGCGGCCGGGTCGGTCGTGTCGAGCGTTTGTAGCCGCAACGAGCCGGGGCCGACCGGATACGTCTGAGCGAGAACTTCGGGAAACAGGCTCGACCCGCCCATTCCGAGGACCAATGCGTCGGTGAATCCGTCTCGAACGCACTGCTGCGCGAACGACTCGAGCCCGGACACATCGATGTCCTCGATCACGTGCAACCAACCGAGACGATCGGTGACCTCGGTCGGGTCGGACTGCCAGAGCAGATGGTCGGCTGACCAGATGCGCTCGACCGCACGATCGGCAACAAACCGGTCGACCAACGTCGCCGCCTCAGAGCGCAACCCTTCTGGCCAGGCAGGGGTATAGGTCACCATGTTCATCGGTTCCTCTTTGGTGTCATGGGCTGGCTAGTCGAGTTCGGCTACGCCGTCGCGCACACGCTCCAGTGTGGTGTCGATCACCTCATCGTCGTGCGCAAGGCTCACGAACAGAGCCTCGTAGGCGCCGGGGGCGAGCGCTACCTCACGGTCGAGCATCGCATGGAAGAAACGCGGAAACATGCCGTTCTCGGCGATCGCCTCAGCGCCGTCGAACTCGCTGGGGGCCTCGGCACCGAAGAATACGCCGAGAAGACTGCCGACCCTGGGCACTGTGGCGCTTACACCCGCCGAGGAAAACGCCGTCGTCATTCCATCACCAAGTCGTTTCGCTGTGCTCGTAAGGCGCCCGTAGGCATCGGACCCAAGCTGGGTGAGTGTCGCGAGGCCAGCTGCGGTCGCGAGCGGATTACCCGACAGTGTTCCGGCCTGATACACGCCACCGAGCGGAGCGAGAGAAGCCATAACATCACGGCGGCCACCGAACGCACCGACGGGCAGACCACCACCGATCACCTTCCCGAAACACCACATGTCGGGTTGTACCCCGAAGAACTCGGTTGCTCCGCCAACTGCGAGTCGAAATCCGGTGATCACCTCGTCGAATATCAACAAGGCACCAAC
>JADFOM010000111.1 GCA_022562835.1 Acidobacteriota bacterium
TCGAGGTTCGGTCAGCCAGTGTTCGATTTCGAACTGCCAGGCACCGTCGGTGATCTCGACGAGTGTTCCTATGAAGGCGATGTCGCCAGCCTGGTCATCGAACGACCGTGAGGTGTTCGAACACTCGCATGCGTGCGCGGTGGTGGCTCCCACCGCGGTCAGACCGACCGATACCACGAAGAGCGCAAGCAGAGCGCGACGAAAAAGCATCCCTGCAGTGTCGCAGGAAACCTGGCGATCGCGTCGTCAGCGGCGGACATCTGCATCCTTGCAGCGTGGATCCCTGGTTGGACGTTTAGGGTGCACTCCGATGAGTCCGACAGTTGCGACAAAGCTCGAGTTGGGTGGCCGCTCCTACGACATCACGTATCGCGCGTTGGTGATGGGCATCCTCAACCGTACGCCGGATTCTTTCTTCGACGGCGGTGAGTATTTCGAGTTCGACGCGTTCTTGGCCAAGGCGGAGGCCCATGTCACAGCGGGCGCCGACTGCCTCGACGTGGGTGGTGTCAAGGCCGGGCCCGGCGTCGAGGTGACACCTAGCGAAGAACTCGATCGAGTCGTGCCGGCCGTGGAGGCCTTGGTTGCACGGTTCGACCTACCGATCTCAGTTGACACGTTCCGTGCCTCGGTAGCGCAAGAGTGTTATCGGGCGGGAGCTGTGGTCGGCAACGACATAAGTGGTTTCGCGGATCCGGACTACCTACGAGTCGCCGCAGAACACGGCGCGTCCGTCGTCGCCTGCCACATCCGGCTGGCTCCCCGGGTGCCCGATCCCGAACCGCATTACGACGATCTGCGCGGCGAGGTGTGTGCGTTCTTGTCCAGTCGCGCCGAGTGGGCTTTGCGCGCCGGTATCCCCTCGAGTCGGATCATGCTCGACGCCGGTCTTGATCTCGGCAAGACCGAGAAGATGTCGGCAACGCTGCTCGGCACGACCGACGATTTGACGCGGTTGGGGTTCCCAGTCTTTCTGTCAGCCTCGAACAAACGGTTTCTTGGAGAATTGACCGGCACAGAGACCGAAGACCGAAACTATGCCTCACATAGCGCACATGTGATCGGCATCGTGAAAGGAGCACGTATCCTGCGCGCCCACGATGTCGCGGGGAGTCGCCGCGTCGCAGATGTCACCGCAGCGATCCTGGAGAAACAATGAGTGAGCGGCCACCGATCACCATCGTGAGGGGCGACGATGAGACGCTTTTGCGGGAGGCGCTCGATGCGACCGTGAAGTCGTTGATCGGTGACGCAGACAGCAGCCTCGCGGTGACCGAGCTCTACGAGGATGACTACGTCGAGGGGGATCGTCGCTCTCTCGGTGCGATCATCGACGCCGCTTCGACCCCGCCGCTCTTCACGGAGTGCCGTGTGATCGTCGCGCATCACATGGGACGCTTCTCGAAAGCCGGCGACGTTGCGTCAATGGTCGATTATCTCACCGACCCGGCGGAGTCCGCTTCGATCGTGTTGGTCTGGGAACGCGGCGTCAATCCCAAACAGGATCGGCTGTCGGCTGTACCGAAGTCGCTGTTGTCTGCGATCGAGCAGGCCGGTGGATCGACCGTAGAGTCCTCGACCGGTTCGGGTCGTAAGGCCGGGGCCTGGCTCGACAGGCGCCTTTCAGCGGCTGAGATTAATTTCACCGCTGCGGCGAGCCGGTCGATCGCCGAAACGTTCGGAGAACAACGTTCCCGGGTCGTCGGGCTTGTCGAGGTGCTCGAGGTCGCGTTCGATGAGGGTGTCACGCTCGACGTCGACGACATAGCTCCGTTTCTGGGAGGGGCGGGGGAGGTTCCGCCATGGGATCTCACCGATGCGATTGCGTCGGCCGATGCTCCCTCCGCGATTGACGCGCTGGGACGCATGATCGGACCGGGTGGCCGTCACCCGCTTCAGATACTTGCCTCGCTGCACAATCACTATGGGCGCCTCTTGCGCCTTGACGGTGCTGGGGCAAGAAACGAGAAGGAGGCCGCCGCGCTACTCGGTATCAAGGGGTCTACATTTCCCGCGAAGAAGGCCCTGGAGCAGGCCCGCTCGATCGGTCACGAGGCTGTAGTGCGGGCAATCGAGCTGTTGGCCCGAGCGGACCGCGATCTACGCGGTGCAACGGCATGGCCAGAAGAGCTCGTGCTCGAGGTGCTCGTCGCGCGGCTCGCTCAACTGCACCGTCGCTGATACTCCCGCGAGTTGGGGTTCTTCAGGTGCGCTGAGCTTCAGCTAGCGTTGTTCTCGCGCGATTTCAGGCGAGACTTTCGGCGCGATGCTTCATTGCGGTGGATGACACCCTTGTGCATGGCCTTGTCTATGCGTCGATAGGCCTCGTCGAGCTTCGCCGCGATGTCGTCAGCGCCCTCTTCGATGGCGGTCGTTGCAGCGTTGGCGGCGCTGCGCATTTCGCTTCGCACACCCTTGTTGCGCACGCGGCGCTTCTCGTTTTGAAGGTTGCGCTTGATCTGGCTCTTGATGTTGGCCACGGGTTCTCACAGTCGATCTATCGGCGACAGAAAATGATACCAGCGCGGTCGTCGGTTGCGGCTACCCGGCTTGGTCTAATCGGGCGGAACCGACGCTGCGAGCCACTAGCTTGACCGCAGATGCAGGATCGGATCCGCAACACCTCGATCATCGCGCATATCGACCATGGGAAGTCCACCCTTGCGGACCGCATGCTTGAGATGTGCGGTGCGGTCGACCCCCGGGAGATGCGAGAGCAGTACCTCGATTCGATGGACCTCGAACGAGAACGTGGGATCACGATCAAGCTGCAAAGTGTCAAGCTGGGCTGGAAGGGCTACCAGATCAACTTGATCGATACGCCCGGCCACGTCGACTTCGGCTATGAGGTATCGCGCTCGCTCGCAGCGTGTGAAGGCGTCATCTTGGTGGTCGACGCAGCTCAGGGCATCGAGGCACAAACGTTAGCCAATTGTTATCTCGCGCTGGAAAACGACCTCGAGATCGTTGCGGTACTGAACAAGATCGATCTCCCCGCCGCCGATCCGGATCGTTACGCAGCTGAGATCGAGAATGTGTTGGGCATTGCATCGGCCGAGATATGTCGGATCAGTGCCAAGACGGGTGCTGGTGTGGAATCGCTACTCGACGCCGTGGTTGCCAAAACGCCCCCGCCCGCCGGTGATGTGAACGCGCCCCTTCAGGCGTTGATCTTTGACAGCAGCTTCGATCAGTACCGCGGCGTCGTGAGCTCAGTGCGGGTCTTCAACGGATCGATCAAGACGGGCGACACACTCAAGTTTGTGCAGGCGGGCAGCTCGCACGTCGCCGATGAAATCGGTGTGCGGACACCTGAGCTCGAGTCGGTTGACGTTCTTGCGACCGGCGAGGTCGGTTACCTGATCGCTGGCATCAAGGATGTCGGCCAGGCCCGTTCGGGTGAGACGGTCACGATCGCAGGGTCTGAGGCGGCTGAGGCTCTCAAGGGATACATGGAGCCCAAACCGATGGTCTTCTCGGGGTTGTATCCGATCGATGGCGACGAGTTCTCGGCGTTGCGTGAGGCCCTCGACCGTCTCCAACTCAACGATTCGAGCTACACCTTTGCCCCGGAGACGTCAGGAGCGCTCGGACACGGGTTCCGCTGCGGATTCCTTGGATTATTGCACATGGAGATCGTGCGCGAACGACTTGAGCGAGAGTTCGGGTTGAGCCTGATCTCTACCGCCCCGTCAGTGGAGTACCAGGTCACCACGACCGCCGGGGAGGTCCTTCTCATCGACAATCCGTCCGACATGCCCGATCCGGCGGTGACAGCGTGTATCGAAGAACCGATGCTCGACGTCGCGATCATTACGCCTGCCGACTACACCGGGACTGTGATGGACTTGTGTCAGACCCGCCGAGGCGAACTGGGCGAGATGGAGTACCTGTCGCCCGAACGTCTCGAGCTGAAGTACAGGATTCCGCTCGCCGAGGTAGTCCTCGACTTCTTCGACCAGCTCAAGAGCAGGACACAGGGTTATGCGAGCCTCGACTACGAGACAGCTGGTTATAAAGAAGCGAAATTGGTGAAGGTCGACATCTTGTTGCATGGCGATCCTGTCGACGCGTTCTCGGCCATCGTCCACAACGATCGCGCCTACGACTATGGGCGACGCATGGCTAAGAAACTGGCTGAGCTAATCCCGCGCCAACAGTTCGATGTGCCGATCCAGGCGGCGATCGGAGCTCGGATTATCGCGCGGGAGACGGTCAAGGCCTACCGTAAGGACGTGACAGCCAAGCTCTACGGCGGTGACATCACGCGCAAGCGCAAGCTGCTCGAAAAGCAGCGCGAGGGCAAGAAGCGAATGAAGTCGATTGGCAGTGTCAACATTCCCCAAGAGGCTTTCATCTCTGCCTTGACGCTCGACGACGACTGAATCCGAGGACTGCGCGTGTGAGCTGACGGAACTGCCGCCGCCGCTGTAGCGATGCTCAATGGTATTGGCTTGCGCTCTTGCGCAAAGCCTGTCGAGACTAGGCTGTGGTAGGAACATCTGGGGCACTGACGGCCCGCAGCAACTGATGACCGGAGCCCATCATGCTAGACGATCGCAAGGCCGCCATATTGAGCGCGATCGTCGCCGAGTACATCGATACCGCCCAGCCTGTGGGGTCCTCACATGTGGTGTCGGCGCCCGGTGTCGATGTGTCATCGGCGACGGTACGAAACGAGATGGGATCGCTCGAGGATGAGGGCTTCTTGTACCAGCCCCACACGAGTGCTGGCCGTGTGCCCACTGAGAAGGGCTATCGCCAATTCGTCGATGGTCTGGCCGAACCAGCGGCGCTTGCTCGACGCGATTCTCAGCAGGTCAGCGACTTCTTCGCGCAGACCCATGATCACCTCGAAGGTCTCCTAGCGCAGACGTCGAGCCTGCTTTCGTCTCTGACCGATTGCGCCGCACTGGTCGTTGGCCCAGAGATCGACGACGAAAAGGTTCTGTCGACCCAGATCGTACGGTTGGCCTCGACTACAGCACTGGTTGTTGTCGTGCTCTCCGGTGGAGCGATCGACAAGCGGTCCGCCGAAATCCCCGCCCACGTCACCGACGACGAGATTGCGGAGGCTGGCGTTCTACTCGAGCAGGCGACCCTCGGCCGTGTCCGTACAACGTTGTCAGAGGTGGTCCCGGTGGCGGAACAACGGTCGCCGGGTGTCATGGCGGTCCTGGATGCGTGCGTCTCCGTGCTCGCTGAGGTCGGGGTTGATCGAACTCGAGTCTTTGTCGAAGGCGCCAGCCGCGTAGCCACTGCGTTCGATGCAGTTGCGACGGTGTCCGAGGTGCTGGTCATCCTCGAGAAACAACTCGTTGTGGTGACGTTGCTGCGTGACTTGCTCGACCGTGGGCTCAACGTTGCGATTGGATCCGAGAATGGAGTCGAACCGCTGGCAGAGTGCTCGCTGGTCGTCGCGCCTTACGGTCCGGAAGGTTCGTCGATCGGTACGATCGGTGTTCTCGGGCCGACACGGATGAATTACCCGCACGCGCTCGCTGCGGTGGCGTTGGTCTCCAACACGCTCGGCCACGCTCTCACTGAGGAAGGCATCGCAGAGGTGTCGTGAGCGTGGCGCTCGCGTGTGGAGCGGTTGAAGCAACATCTGACGGTCGTCGTGGGCGCCGCCATGTCGCCACTAGGATTGAGAGTTACGTCAGAACTTTCAAGCGCTGAGGGCCCGGTCTATGGCGGCCGCTCCGAAGTAGTGCATTTCGACAAGGTGGACATGTGGGTGCAACGAATCTTTACGAGGCACTAGGTGTCGCTCCGGACGCGTCCGACGATGAAATCAAGAGTGCCTACCGACGCCTCGCTCGTGATCTTCATCCGGATCGAAACCCCGGAGATGTCTCTGCCGAGGAACGCTTCCGAGAGGTAGCGGTGGCATACGAGACCCTCGGCGACGCCGAGAAGAGGTCTGCCTATGACCGCTACGGAACCACCGATCCGCAGGCTCAGAACCCTTTCGGTGGCGGTCTTGGCGGTTTGTTCGATGCGTTCATGGGTGGCGGTCAGGCGGGTTCTGGCGATCGAGGTCGATCGCGGGCCGGCGAACAGATCGAAACCCGCCTGGACATCGACCTCGTCGACGTGATCTTTGGTGGTGAACAGACTGTGTCGGTGCGCACAGCGGTCGCGTGCGACCACTGTGAAGCGACCGGCGCCGAGCCGGGAACCTCTGCGATCACTTGTGGAGAATGCGCAGGTGCCGGCCAGGTCCGCCAGGTTCGCCAGACCTTTCTCGGTCAGATGGTGTCGGCCGCGACATGCAGGACTTGTAGCGGCCTAGGGGAGATACTCACGTCACCTTGTTCGCACTGCGCTGGCGAAGGCCGCGAGATTGTAGAACGCGAGTTTGTCGTCGAGGTGCCGCAGGGCATCGAGGACGGGTCTACGTTGCGCGTCACCGGCCGTGGCGCTGTTGGGTTCCGTGGTGGTGGCACCGGCGACTTGTACGTGCACGTGAGGGTGCGCCCCGACGAACGATTCGAGCGACACGGTGCAGATCTAGTCACGGTGCTCCAGATAGCGTTCACGCAGGCGGCCCTAGGTGCAGAGGTCGTGCTCGAGACGTTTGACGGCGATCAGGTCGTCACACTCGATCCTGGAGCGCAGACCGGTGATGTGCTGCGTCTGCGCGGTCTTGGAATGCCCGAGCTGCGTCGTCGACGACGCGGTGACATCTTGGTCCAACTCGAGGTCGTGACACCGACAGCTCTTGATGAACGTCAGGCCGAGTTGCTCAACGAGCTCGCCGAACTACGTGGTGAGGAAATTTCTCCGCCGGAGTCCGGTGTTCTCGGCAAGCTCCGCTCTGCCTTTCGATGAGACTGGTCTCACAGCCCGGTCCTCACGTTCTTGTCGACGACCTCGACAAGCCAGCGATAGACGATAAGACAATCCATCACCTCAAACGGGTGTTGCGGCTCCGCGACGGCGACGAGTTCACGGTCGGCAACGGTGAAGGAGCATGGCGATCCGCCCGATTCGGTGACGCCGTCGAAGCGGACGGAGACGTTGTCTTCGAAGCTGCACCCGCTTCCGCGATCACAGTGTGCTTTGCATTGCTCAAGGGCGGCCGCAACGAGCTGATCGTGCAGAAATTGACCGAGATCGGCGTGGATCTGATCGTCCCGATCGCGACGGAGCGCTGCGTGGTTCGCTGGGACGACGAGAAGTGTGTAGCTCAGCACGAGCGGCTTTCGCGGGTTGCAGCTGAAGCGACTATGCAGTCGCACCGAGCGTGGTTGCCGCGGGTCGAACACGTCGAGACATTCACGAGCGCGCTGGAACGCGGTGGGGCATGCATGGCCGACGTCCGTGCTCCGCTCGGCAACCCGGGCGGCGTCGTATTGATCGGGCCCGAGGGTGGATGGTCCGACGCCGAGCGCGGCGTCGCTGCACCATTGGTTGGACTCACCGACACTGTGTTGCGTGCTGAAACGGCGAGCATCGTGGCGGCAACGATGATGGTGAGCGCGCGTTCAGCGACGCAACGCTAGTCCTTTACCACGATTCGTGGGCCCGTCTTGCGCGCCTAGCGGCGAGGGACCTACTCTCCCTGCACCGTCACTCGCTATAGCTATCTATCTCTGCTGTGAGCGAGATGCGCGGTTGGCGGTGTGGCGGCTAAACCTCTCGGAGCGGGATGATGATGGAT
>JADFOM010000112.1 GCA_022562835.1 Acidobacteriota bacterium
ATGTGCTTGCGGTTGGCGACGAGGAGGCCGAGAGCCTTGGTGTCAACGTGCAAAGGACACGCACCATCGTGGTTCTCGTAGCGTCGCTCGCTACAGCGGCAGCCGTCGCTGTTTCGGGTCTCATAGCGTTCGTCGGCATCATCGTGCCGCACACCGTCCGGCTCCTCGTGGGTACAAGTTACCGATTGGTGTTGCCTCTCTCCGCTATTGGCGGAGCGATCTTTTTGGTTCTCACCGATCTCTTCGCTCGCACGGCCCTGAGGCCGGCCGAGCTTCCGATAGGCGTCGTGACGGCGTTCTTCGGAGCGCCATTTTTTATCGTCGTATTGCGGTCGTCGAGGCAAAGCGGATGAGCCTCAAAGACTCCCGGTCCGATGCTGAAGGTAACGGAGCTGAACGCAACCATCGACGGTGCAGCGATTCTCACCGACATCAGCCTTGAGGTTGCTCGCGGTGAGTGGATCGCGATCATCGGACCCAACGGGGCCGGCAAGTCCAGCCTGTTGAGGACCGTCACGGGCGCGCTGGGCTTCGAGGGGTGTATCGAGATCGATGGTCGTGACGTCGCTTCGTTGCGTCGTTCCGAACGTGCGCAGCTCGTCGGCTGGGTCGCCCAGTCCCCCGTCATTCCGATCGGCATGCGTGTGGTGGACTTCGTGTTGTTGGGGCGTACCCCGCACCTGCCTCCGCTGGGGCGAACGTCTGCGCGCGATCGAGCGGTGGTCTCAGCCTTGTTCGGTGACCTCGATCTGGCTGACGTTGCTCGACGCTGGGTAGACACGCTGTCCGGTGGGGAACGTCAACGTGTATTGATCGCCCGCGCGCTGGCTCAGGAGTCGCCGTTGGTGCTGCTCGACGAGCCGACCACCGCCCTCGATCTTGGTCATCAACAAGAGGTCTTGGCGCTGTTGGAGCGGCTGCGCTCCACGCACGGCTTGACGGTTGTGACGACGATGCACGACCTGACACTCGCCGGTCAGTACGCAGACCGACTCGTCGTCTTGTCCCACGGCGCGCTGGTCGAGCAAGGCACCGCGGCGGATGTGCTGACCGAAACGAATCTTCGTCGATATTGGAACGCGAAGGTCGAGATCATCCGCCGCGCGGACGGCAGTCTTGTGATCGTGCCGACCGGGCCAGCGTCGAACGAAACACCCCCAGGGGAGCGCGATATACACGAGGCGCAGATAGACCTATCGGCTGACGCCGCCGACGACCGTCACATTTCGACCAGCTTTGGTCCAACTAGCAGGGAACAACAACGATGACCGACAGCGAAACACCTCTCGAAGAAGATCCACGACCCGACGGCGGCCGAACCGCTCCCTCGCTGTTGATGGTGAACACCGGTGATGGAAAGGGTAAGTCGACCGCCGCATTCGGAACGATGTTGCGCAGCATCTCGATGGGCTGGCGGGTCGGCGTGATTCAGTTCCTCAAGTCTGGAGATTGGAAGGTCGGCGAACAGAAGTGGCAACCGATCTCGGTGTGGACTGGTGGACGATGGGGGACGGGTTCACCTGGGATTCGGACAACCTCGAGCATGACAAGGCGGTCGCCTCGGAGGCGTGGGACAAGGCCAGGGCGACGATCGATTCGGGTGACTACCGTCTCGTCATTCTCGACGAGATCACCTACATGTTGAGTTGGGGTTGGATCGACCTCGATGAGGTGATCGGCGTGTTGAAGAATCGACCCGAGAACGTGAACGTGATCTGCACGGGCCGCGATGCGCCCCAGGCGCTGATCGAGGCGGCCGACACGGTCACTGAGATGCGCAAGATCTCTCACGCGTATGACACCGGCATCCTCGCCAAGAAGGGCATCGACTATTGAGGCTGGCGAGCGACGGCGTAACGCTACTTACCGGTGGGGCCCGCTCGGGCAAGAGCGCCGCTGCGGTGCAGCTCGGCCGCGCCTGGCAGGGAGCCGTGTCCATGGTCGTGACAGCCGAGGCCCTCGACGAGGAAATGGCTCATCGCATCGCTCGACACCGCCAGGACCGGCCCGAGGGCTGGAACGAGATCGAAGAACCGCTGGTGGTCGGCGCAGCACTCGCCACCGTCGACCAACACGACCTATTCATTCTGGACTGCGTCACGATGTGGGTCTCGAACCTGATGCTGTCCGGTCTTGGCGATGATGAAATCCTCGAATGCGCCGAGCGACTCGGAGCTCAGCTCGCGGGGCGCCAGGGGCCGTCGATCGTTGTTACCAACGAGGTTGGAGCCGGCGTGCATCCACCGACCGCCGACGGCATGCGGTATCGCGACCTGCTCGGCGGCGCGAACCAGCGCCTCGCGATCGTGGCGAGCGACGTCGTGTTGATGGTCGCGGGTCGTGCGCTAGTGAGTTCAGAGGAACCCCTGGCATGGTGAACGGGGCGATCGTCGCGGACCTGATTTGTACAGCACCGCCACTCGATGTGCGATCACAGTCCGCCGTGCAGGCCCGGATCGATGACATATTGCGTCCGACAGGTGCTCTTGCTCGTCTCGATGAGCTCGTCGTTTGGCTTGCCGGCGTGCAGGCAACACCGCGACCAGCGATCACGGCTCCGACCGCAATGATCTTCGCTGCTGACCACGGGGTCGCGGCCGAGGGTGTGAGCGCGTATCCGGCCGAGGTGACGGCGTCGATGATGCGAGCCTTCGACGAAGGGGTTTCGTCGATCTCAGCGATGGCTCGTGTGGCTGGCGCGACGGTTTCAGCGGTCGATGTCGGTGTGGGATTGCCCACTGGAAATATTGCGGTCGAAGCGGCGATGTCCCACGATCGATTCGAAGAGGCCTTCATTGCTGGACGCGACGCCATAGCGCCACTAGACACCGACCTGCTGATCATTGGTGAGATGGGGATCGGCAACACGACCGCAGCCGCCGCGGTCGTGGGATGTCTGCTGGGGCTCGACGATTCGGTCGGTGCGGGCACGGGTGTCTCCGGAGCTGCGTTGGCGAGAAAACGGCTCATCGTCGCCGAAGCCGTGGCAAGGGTCGATTCGCAGACGGAGCCGATCGAGGTGCTGAGACAACTCGGCGGTCTCGAGTTGGCCGCGATGGCCGGCGCTCTGGTCGAGTCACGTCTGCGCTCTATCCCAGTTCTGCTCGATGGCTTCGTGGTCTCGGCGGCGGCGCTGGCGGTCGCTAGGTCTGCGCCCGACGCGCTGGTGCATTGTTGGGCCGCCCATCGATCGCGCGAACCCGGCCACGCCGCCGCGCTCGAAGCCCTCGACATGACGCCGTTGCTGGAGCTGGATATGGCATTGGGTGAGGGCAGTGGTGCCATGGCTGCACTACCGCTGGTGAAGATGGCGTGCGCCTTGGTGAGCGAGGTGCCGACGTTCGCAGAGTTCTTCGCATCGTGATCGGCGGATTTGTAGCGGCTGTTGGTTTCTTGACCCGCGTGCCGATCGGCCGGTCTACCGATGCGTCGCCGTCGATGGGACTCGGCTGGTTTCCCGTCGTCGGTTCACTGCTCGGCGCTTTCGCCGGTGGCATCTACATCGGTCTCTCAGAACTCATGCCAGCCGGGCCGGCCGCCGCGGTTTCGATTGCGGTTGGGTTGTTGGTGACTGGAGCCTTTCATCTCGATGGTCTCGCCGACATGGCCGATGCATTCGGTGGTGGCTGGGACCGCGCGCAACGTCTCGAGATCCTCAAGGACTCGCGTCTCGGGACCTATGGGGTCACAGCCCTAGCGATGGTGTTGTTGATCGAATGGTCGAGCTTGGCCAATCTCGCTGGCTGGTCGGCTTTCGCGGCGGTAGTTGCATCACAGACACTCGGTCGAATGGCCGCAGTGATTGCGATGCGAACCGTTCCACGGGCGCTCGAATCCGGATCGGGTTTCGACTACGCGGCGCACGCCTCGATGCCCGCTGTGACCGGCGCGTGCATATGGGGCGTCGGTGTCGCGATCCTCTGCTTTGGTGTCTGGGCCCCGATCGTGCTGTTCGCAGTGCTCGTGGTGGTCGTTGCGATCTCTGCACTGGCCGTCTCGAAGATCGGCGGGCTGGTCGGCGACGTGCTCGGCGCAATCGCACAGCTTTGTGTCGCTGCTGTAATGCTCTGCGCGGTCGCGCTGGTTTGAGCTGACCACATCGGCTCGCTGCCTCTAGTGTCCGACCATGACGCTCACGCCGCAACTCTCCATTCAGCTCATAACGTTCTCGAGCGAGGACTCCGATTGGTCCGTGCTTCTTGATCAGGCGTGTGCTGCCGACGACGCAGGGATCGACCGGGTGGTCGTGTCGGATCATGTCGCCTTCGGCGAGAACCTCGATGCGTATGGCGATCCTTCGGTTGGCGGCACCGAAGGCGGACGCCAGCCGACTGGCCCAGACGGCCATTGGCTCGAGCCGATGACGGTGTTGGCAATGATCGCGGCACGGACCGAGCGGGTTCGCATCGGTACGAACATCCTGCAGGCGGCGCTGCGACGCCCGGCTGTGTTGGCTAAGACGGCGGCGACACTCGACGTGTTGTCCGGCGGACGGCTCGACCTCGGCGTGGGGGTCGGCTGGCAGCGCGAGGAGTACGAGGTTGCCGGCCTCGAGTTCGATGACCGCGGAGCCCTGTTGAATGAAACTCTCGAGGTTCTCCAACGCCTCTGGACCGATCAGACCGCTGCACACGATGGTGAGGCTCTGTCATTCGACGGAATCCATCAGATGCCCAAGCCAATTCAGACCGACGGGGTTCCGATCTGGGTCAGCGGTACCGTCAATCGTCGTTCGATGGACCGTCTCGCCCGCTACGGCCAGGGGTGGATTCCATGGGGACCAGACGCCGTCGACGTTGTGTCGGGTATTGCGGCGATGCGCTCAGCGGTCTCTGAACGCGGTCGAGACGCATCCGAAATTGCGGTATTGGGTAACCTCCCGCTGGTTAGAGACGAGGGCGGCGAGCCGGATCCAGTCGCGACCATGGCCGGAGCAGGAGCGTTGATCGACGCGGGGGTCACCGATCTGCGTATCTCCTTGCGTCTCGGCGATGACCGGGCCGAGGTCACAGCGCAGCTCGCCGCGTTTGTCAGCCAGATGCCCTGAGCTGTTTGGCGTCAGGGCTGGTAGGGCACGTAGCGGGCTGCTTGGACCTCTTCGTCGGAGTAACGAGCGATTTCCTTGCGACCGACGACAAAGTAGTGAACCTCGTCTGGCCCGTCGGCCAGACGAAGCGTGCGCATAGACGCATACATACGAGCCAGGGGTGTCCACTGGGATACACCGGTAGCACCGTGGATCTGGATGGCATCGTCGATGATGTCACAGACCCGTTTGGGCACCATTGCCTTGACTGCGGAGATCCAGACCCGGGCTTCAGAGTTGCCCATCGTGTCCATGGCGCGTGCGGCACGCAGCACCATGAGTCGCATCGACTCGATCTCGATGCGCGCCTTTGCAATGACCTCGACGTTTTTGCCGAGCTGTGCGATCTTTTTACCGAACGCCTCACGGCCAAGCCCGCGGGTGATCATCAATTCGAGGGCCCTTTCGGCGGCGCCGATCGAGCGCATGCAGTGATGAATACGACCGGGGCCGAGGCGAAGCTGACTGATCTCGAAGCCGCGTCCTTCTCCGAGAAGTATGTTGTCCGCAGGCACCCGCACATCGCCGAAGTGAATGTGCATATGACCGTGGGGAGCATCGTCCTCACCGAAGACGTGCATGCCGCCGACGACCGTGACGCCGGGGGTGTCCATTGGGACCAAGATCTGAGACTGACGGAGATGTGGTGCTGCGTCGGGGTTTGTCTGAACCATCACGATCAAGATCTTGCAGCGAGGATCGCCAGCGCCTGAGGCGTAGTACTTCTCTCCGTTGATGAGCCATTCATCGCCGTCGAGCAGGGCGCTACAAGCGATGTTCTTGGCGTCCGAGGACGCCAGCCCGGGTTCGGTCATGGCAAATGCCGAGCGAATCTCGCCGTTCAACAGAGGCTCGAGCCATTGCTTTTTCTGTTCGGGGGTGCCAGCGCGTTCGAGCACCTCCATGTTGCCGGTGTCGGGTGCGGAACAATTGAGGCACTCCGACGCCAGAGGATTCTTTCCGAGCTCGCCGGCGATG
Organism: Acidobacteriota bacterium; assembly: GCA_022562835.1. GTDB lineage: Bacteria > Actinomycetota > Acidimicrobiia > Acidimicrobiales > SHLQ01 > JADFOM01. The sequence goes on from JADFOM010000112.1 coordinate 6,065, forward strand.
TACGCGTAATCGAGATTCGAGAGACCCTCACCGGTCTCCGCATTTGGTAGGAAGAAGTTCCATAGACCCTTCTCTCTGGCTTTCGCCTTGACGCTGTCGAGTAGTTCGAGTTGTCCGGGCGCCCATGACCACCGCTCCGCGCGGTCTTGGCCGAGCGCGTAGAATTCTTCTGTGATCGGGTCGACCTCATCGGTTATGAACGCCTTCACCGCGTCGTAGAGAGGACGGCCGGCGGCCGACATCGCGAGATTTAGGGATTCGTCGCTCGGGTCGTCGATATGCATACCGGGGCCTGGCATGGTCGCCTCCTAGGTCGTGTGACATCGACCCTAAACGTTTGCGGATCGCTGCACGGAATCGACGCGCTAGCGTCGTTAGATGCCCGATATCAAGCCCCTCGTAGAACAGCCCGATTCTTGGATCGAAGATGCTCCGGTTCGGGTTCGCGCCGAGCGCACCGTCTCCGCTACGCCCGCCCAACTATGGGCCGTGATTGCCGATCACGAGTCGTGGCCGCGCTGGTTCGACAGCGTCAAGAAGGTCGAGGTCACAGGTGTCAGCGATGCCGTCGACGGCACCCGTCGCGTAACGGTTGGCCCCGTCGTGTTAGAGGAGCGCTTCACGCGTTGGGAACCCGAGCACGTGTTCGCCTTCGCCGTGACCGGAATGTCGCATCGACTCGTGAAATCGCTGAACGAACGCTTGACCCTCACCGCCCAGGAGTCGGGTACGACGGTTGTCTACGAGCAGGCCTTCGATCCGAAACCCGTCGCCGGTCTGTTTCTCAAGATTGCAAAGGGCAAGCTCGAGGGGACGCTCGGCGATGCCATCGACAAACTCGCCGCAGAGGCTTCGTCGAACGGCTAGCGGGGGCGTTTTGGTAGAAGGCGATGTTCGTTGCGTGGATTGACCGTCACACCGCAGTAATCCGTAGCTATCTGTGCAAGATGATAAACTGTGAAATATACTGAAACGCACTGACATTGAGTAACTGATTCGAGTGCGAGGACAGATGCGAGATCCCCTATATGCACCCGCATGGGAGCAGCCGAGCGATGATGTTGCGTTCGACGAGTTCGCAGCGTTGGAGGCTGCGGAAGCATGTCGTGGTGCAGCGGCCGTCGCCGCGGAGGCTGGTCTGGTGCGTCATCAGGCCGGTGTCGTCGCCGATTCGTTCTTTCGTGGCGTCTTTGCTGAACGATTCCGCGTTCAACACGATGACGCCGTCGATTTGCACAGCGTCCTTGCCGAGACCCTCGCCCACACCGCGAATCGAATCGAACAAGCCGCGGTTGAAGCGGTAGCGGAACAGCGGCGACGCGATGTGTTGCGCGATGAGTGGGAGGACGAATACCGGCGCAACGTCGCGGCGGCCGCGCGGTACGAACCAGATGGGCCGCGATGAGCGCGACGAGTTCGGCTCGACCAGAGAACCTCTTTCACTACAGCGAGATCAACGAGGAGCAACGCGGGCGACTCATTTCGCGTCTTGTCGAAGTCGGCGGCGCTTTCGATCACGCCCGCTCGTCCTGTTCGCCGACCTACTCGGCGTTGTGGGAGCTACCCGGACATGTCATCAACTCGCTGGG
>JADFOM010000113.1 GCA_022562835.1 Acidobacteriota bacterium
AGGGTTATTACTCTCCGGTTTCCGCGGGATAGCCCAGGGAAATCCACTGGGGGACGCCGCCCTCTTCCACCACCTGCACGTTCTCCCGCCCGTCCCGTCTTAGGATGCTGCCGGCGGTGGAGGCACGCGCTCCAGAGGCGCACACGGTAACGACGGGTAACTCCCTGGGCAGTCCATCCAAGTGGTCCTGCAGCTCTCCTAATTCAATGTTCAACGCGCCGGCGATGTGGCCGCTGGCGATCGCGTCGGCCAAGGCCTGCTCGTCGACGATCCCGCCACGGGCGACGTTGATGAGCCGCAATCCAGGCTTCGATCCCGCCAAGAGGTCGGCGTTGATCATTCCCATCGTCTCCGGTGTCTTGGCAACGTGAAGAGTGACGAAATCCGATTGCGCCATCAGTTCTTCGAGGGACATCAGCTCGATGTCCTCCTGCCGGGCGCGTTCTTCTGACACGAACGGGTCGAAGGCGATCACCTTCATCCCGAACGCCTTGGCGCGCTGAGCTACGAGACCGCCGATGCGGCCGAGCCCGACGATTCCAAGTGTCTTGTCGGCTACCTCGACGCCTTGCCAGGCGGCACGTTCCCATCGACCCTCGCGCAAAGCGCCGTGTGCCTGGGGAACATTGCGTGCCTGCGCGAGGAGAAGAGCCATCGTGTGCTCTGCGGCGGACAGCACGTTGGCGTCAGGCGCGTTCACGACCATGATGCCCTGGCGCGTCGCCGCCTCTACGTCGACGTTGTCAAGGCCAATGCCAGCCCGACCGACCACGACGAGACCGACTCCAGCGCTAACAACATCGGCGCTCACCGTTGTGGCGCTGCGGATGATCAGCGCATGAGCGCCTCGCACCGCCTCGATGAGATCTGCGGGGTCGAGGTCGAGCTGTTCGTCGACCTCATGCCCAGCGTCGCGTAGCCGTTGAAGCCCTGCGTCTGCGATGCGTTCTGTGACCAAGATCCGTGCCATTTGGGGAATCTACTATCTAAAGACTGAGACCCACCCCCCGCCGGCACGTCTCCTAGAGGCCCCAGGTTCGTTGGAAGAACGCCAGCTCGGCCTCAAGTGCAGACACGATGGTGTCAGCTCGACGAAATCCGTGCGCCTCGCCCTCGAAAGCGAGGTACTCGACCGCCACACCATTACGTTCGAGGGCTTTCACAATCGCTTCGGATTGACTCGGCGGGACGATGACGTCATCAAGTCCCTGAAGGACCAGCATCGGTGCGGAGATCTGTTCTACGTGAAAGAGCGGCGAGCGGTCTCGGTAACGCTGCATTTCGGCCGGGTAGGGCCCGACGAGTCGATCGAGATATCGAGCCTCAAACTTGTGTGTATCCTCTGCGAGCGCAGCAAGGTCTGACACGCCGTAGCGACTTACACCAGCGGTGAAGACGTCATCGGCGACGAGCGCGCCGAGCACGGTCAACCCTCCTGCACTACCGCCCCGAATCCCCAGCCTGTCAGGATCGACCATTCCCAGCGCGACCAGGTGGCGTGCGACGGCAATGCAGTCCTCGACATCGGCCACACCCCACAAGCCCTCGAGGCTGCGCCTGTACGAGCGCCCATACCCCGTGCTGCCGCGGTAGTTGACATCGACGACTGCGAAACCCCGACTGGTCCAGTAGCGCACACCGAGCTGCAATCCCGTGCGCGCTGCACCTGTCGGCCCCCCGTGCGCAGTCATCAGCAACGGTGGGAGCTCATCTGCGGGAGCCTCACAATTCGGGTTCGCGGGTGCGTAGAACCATGCGTGAACGGTTCCGGCGTCGCTGGGCACATCGACGTGAACCGGCGGTGTGAGGAACCCCGTACCGAGCAGAATCGTCGGCGCAGCTGAAACGCGTTGACCGTCGACATAGACCGCGTGTTCCTCCGCCCACGATGCTGCGATCTCGCTGCGCGCGCCGAGGGTTGCCACCTCGGTATACGCAGACGTTGAGCCGTCATCTTCGACCAACAAGTCCCCGACCCCCGGTACCGTTTCGACGCGCCGGAAACCCCGATCGGTCGCGACGAACGAACACGTGCCGAAAACCCACGGCGGCACACCTATTTCGCCGGGAGCATCACTCTGCGGCTCTTTTTCGAGACCGTTGTCGAGAACCCCATGGATCTGCCAGGAGCCACTACGGTCCGACACGACGTGGAGACGTCCATCATTGGACCAGCGTGGTTGTTGGAGGGCTTCGGCGTCACCGGCGAGGCGGTGCGAGTCGCTGAGCACGCCATCGGCGAAGGAGGCCTGCCACAGTTCGGTCTCATCCCACGGCATGTTCGGGTGATCCCACTGAATCCAAGCGAGTGTCGAACCGTCTGGTGACAGCCTGGGGCTGGAGTAGAAGTCTGCACCCGAGGCGAGTGTGCGAACGGCGAGCGAACCGTCGGTCGCGACCGCGACCAGCTCGTTAGCCGGCTCGCCCTCGCCGTGCGACTCACGTACACACAGGACCCAATCCTTCCCAGAGCTGACGCTGAGGTCGGCGTAACGCAGTCCGCAAGGGATCGCTGCCTCCGCACTGAGACATACTGCCTCGGCGCCCGGCTCGAGGCGCCAAAGCCGCTGATCATCGAATTCGACGTAGTACAGAACCCCGTCACATACCGTCCACGCTCCCCCGCCGTACTCGTGCACCCGAGTCCGCACGTTAGTGTTCGGCGTGATTTCGGACACGTTCGCACCGTCGAACTTCAGTACTGTCGACCTGCCACCGTCGGACGGCCTGGACTCACTCCACCAGACCGAGTCACCGTCTTCGATGAGTGCCGACGGAATCGCCGCGTCCGCTACGAGATCCGCGGCCGCCAGTGGCGACGGCCAAAGCCCGAAACCGGTGCTCACCGAGAACCGAGCAGAGCCGAAATTCGTTCGACACCTTCGGCGAGATCGTCATCGGAGAGCGCGAACGACAGGCGGGCGTAACCCGGCGCGTCAAATGCCTCACCCGGCACGAATGCAACCTTAACCTTGTCCAGAATCAGGGCGGCTAGGTCGACCGTGTCGGACACGACCGTTCCTGCGATCTCGCTGCCGAGCAAGGCCTCAAAGGACGGAAACGCGTAGAAGGCACCCTGGGGTTCGATGCATTCAACTCCGTCGATCTCATTGAGGAGCCGGTGGATGTTGAGTCTTCGACGATCGAACGCCGCTCGCATCATGGCGACGTCGTCGAGTCCACCATCGAGCGCCGCAATTGCTGCTCGCTGGGACACGTTGGCCACATTTGATGTGCAGTGTGATTGCAGGCTCGTGGCCGCCTTCGTAATGTCGGGCGGGGCGATCATCCAACCGACCCGCCACCCCGTCATCGCGTATGTCTTAGCGACGCCATTGAGCACGACACAACGATCGGCCGCTTCGGGGACAACAACCGGAAGTGAGTGCGACTCGTGAGCGCCGTAGGTGAGGTGCTCGTAGATCTCGTCGGTGATTACCCATATCTCGTGTTCGACCGCCCACCGACCGATCGCCTCGATCTCTTCACGCGGATATACAGCTCCGGTCGGGTTGGACGGAGAAACGAATACGAGCGCTTTGGTCTTGTCGGTTCGGGCCGCCTCGAGCTGGTCAACCGAAACCCGAAACCCTGCCTCGGCGCCGGCGGACACGACCACTGGCACCGCTCCGGCGAGGCGAATCGGTTCCGGGTAGGTGGTCCAGTAAGGAGCGGGCAGGATCACCTCGTCGCCGGGATCGAGGAGTGTCAGCATCGTGTTGTAGACGGCATGTTTGCCACCGTTGGTCACGACGATCATCGACGGATCGATCTCGAGTCCCGAATCGCGCGCTGTCTTGGCGACGATGGACGCTTTCATCTCGGGAAGTCCACCAGCGGGCGAATAGCGATGGTTCGCCGGGTTGAGGCAGGCCTCGCTCGCCGCCTGCACGATATGTGAGGGTGTCGGAAAGTCAGGTTCACCCGCTCCGAAGCCAATGACGTGTTCGCCCGTGGCGCGCAGCGCCTTGGCTTTGGCATCGACGGCGAGCGTCGCTGACTCGGTGATGTTGCCTACGGCGGTCGAAACTCTTTGGCCCATAGCGCAGATACTCTCACGCGTGCAGCTCGCACGAGCACTTGTTTTTGAAAAGCAATCTCACGACAAACTCCGCCGCATCGGCATCACGATCGGGGCAGACTGTTGCGATGCAGCCTGACATCACGATTCCCGATGCGCTCAAGCCGTCCGATGGGCGGTTCGGCTCAGGTCCTTCCAAGGTCCCCGCAAACGCGGTAGCTGCACTCGCCGAAGAAGCGGCGGACTACCTAGGCACCAGCCACCGTCAGCCCACGGTCCAGTTCACCGTCGCGGCGCTGCGTAATGCCATGGCAGAGCTGTTTGCGCTGCCCGATGGCTACGAAGTCGTGCTCGGCAACGGTGGCACTACCTCGTTTTGGGACGCGGCGACGTTCTGCCTAATCGAGGAGCGGGCGCAACATCTCTGTTTCGGTGAGTTCTCATCGAAGTTCTCAAAGGTCGCCCAGGCGGCACCCCACATCGGTGAGCCATCGTGCATCTCGACCGATCCCGGCGATCACCCCGAACCGGTCTTCGATCCCGAGGTCGACGCTTATGCACTTACACACAACGAGACCTCGACCGGTGTCATGGCCCCGGTGGTTCGACCCCAAGGTTGCACCGACCAACAGCTCGTACTCGTTGACGCGACATCGGCTGCGGGCGGCCTGCGAGTCGACCCTCACCACAGTGACGTCTACTACTTCGCACCACAGAAATGTTTCGCCTCCGACGGTGGTCTGTGGATCGCCGCCATGTCTCCAGCCGCGATCGATCGCATTTTGAAACTCAGCACGCAACGTTGGGTGCCACCGACGCTGGACCTGCAGATCGCGGTGGACAACTCGCGCAAGGACCAGACCTACAACACGCCAGCACTAGCGACGCTGTTTCTAACACTGCACACCGCCCAGTTCATATGTGAGAATGGCGGCCTCGAATGGTCGGCTAAGCGCTGTGACCGGTCAGCCGATGTCCTGTATAGCTGGGCCGACCGCACCGACTATACGAACGCTTTCGTGAGCGACCCTGCCAAGCGCAGCCACACGGTCGCGACGATCGATCTAGCTGACTCGATCGATGCACTTTCGGTCGCGGCCGCGCTGCGCGCGAACGGCATCGTCGATACCGAGCCCTACCGCAAACTGGGTCGCAACCAGTTGCGGATCGCGATGTACCCGATGATCGATCCCAGCGATATCGAGGCGTTAACCGGTTGCATCGACTTTGTCGTCAACGCCCTCTGAGAAGCGGCGAAGTATTTCTTTCTCACGTTCGACTTTTCTTTCCCGCTAGCTCCGTGCCAGTCTATGCTCCTCACGTAGCGTGGGTAAGTGTCGGGGATTGGCCACTGGTCGTACGATAATGGGTGGAAGCCCACCTTCGTGCCGACTCTCTCCGATCTGAGTCTTCCCTTCACGGTCCAGCACCAAATTCGGGAGAGTTTCAATGTCAGTCAGCAAGGGCGAACGATTCGAAACAGCGGGTCGAACATCAGAAGTCGGTAACGATTCGAAGCAACGATTGACATTGGCCGATGAGGCAGTTGCCTCCAACGGCCAACACAACGCGGCTCCAACGCTGTCGCTGGTGGTGCCGACCCGCAACGAAAGCCTCGGCATCGAACACCTCTTGGAGCGGCTCGAGACCGCCATTGACATCGATTGCGAGATCATATTCGTCGACGACAGTGACGACCCGACGCCGTGGAGTGTGCGACGACTGGCCGAGTCGCAACGCTGGTCGCACCTTGATATTCGTCTCATTCACCGCACCTCTCGGCAACGACGTGGAGGGCTCGGAAGCGCCGTCGTCGAAGGTGTGCGCCAGGCACGCGGTGAGTGGGTCTGCGTACTTGACTCTGACCTACAACATCCACCCGAACTGATCCCGGAAATGTTGAACACTGCACTCGATAACGGCGTCGACGTCGTTATTGGCAGCCGCTACGCAAACCAGGGTCGCGACGAGGGCCTCACCATGGCCCGACGATTTGTGTCGCGCTCATGTGCTGTCGCCGCCAAGACGGTGTTCCCGCTGCGTCTGCGAAAGGTGAGCGATCCACTCAGTGGATTCTTTCTCGTCCGACGCGAGGCGATCGACCCGGACAAGCTGCATCCTCATGGCTTCAAGATCTTGCTCGAGATCCTCGGCCGCAACCCACAGTTGTCGATAGCTGAGATAGGTTTCACCTTCTCCGAGCGGTACGCCGGCTTGAGCAAAGCATCCGTACGTGAAGGGCTGCGCTACTTCTGGCAGCTGGGCGACCTCCGCATCAGCGCCCACGGATCTGGGCGACAGAGTGGGCGTCTGTATCTCTACAACATCCACAACATCTTGTCGGTTCAGTCCGACACCAGCCTGCCCGAACTCGAGAAGTTCCGGGTGCGAATGCTCGAAGGACCACCGTCTATTCGAGTCAACCTCAAACGGTTCGACCGCAGAGAGCGAGGCGAACTCATCGACCTCGTGCATGCAACACCGCGCATACGGTACGACGAGGCACTAGGCCATCGAGGATTCTCGGTCGAGGTCGAGATCGGCGAACCGACTACGCGCGTATGGGCATCGGCCACCATCACCAAATCACCACATGTGCTCTATACGAATGTCGTCGAACCCATTTTGCGGTGGCATTTCGTCGAATGCGGTTACGCACTGGTCCATGCCGCCTGCTTCACCGACGGTGAGGATGCCCATCTCGTTACCGCACGCACGGACACGGGCAAGACCACAACGATGCTCAAGATTCTCGAACGGGGTGACTACGGTTTCCTCTCCGACGACCTGACGCTCGTGAACGAAAACGGTGAAGTCCTGACCTATCCCAAACCACTCACGATCAGCCAACACACCGTGCACGCTCTGCAGTCTGCCGAGCTGACACGAAGCGAACGGCTGACGCTGCCACTACAAAGTCGGCTTCACTCCAAGCAAGGCCGCGAGTTTGCCTTGTACTTGGCCGAGAAGAATATTCCGGTCGCGACGATCAACGCGATCGTTCAACGCCTCGTTCCGCCACCCAAGTATCACGTTGAGAGACTCGTTCCCGGCGCACCGCTATCACACTCAGCGCGCGTTCGTTCGCTGAGCATCATCGAGCGAGGCGACGACTTCCAGCGAGCGCTCAAGCCCCAAGAGGCACTCGACATCCTGCTCGAAAACTGTGAAGACGCGTACGGCTTTCCGCCGTACAGCGTGCTCGAAACGCTGTTGCACAGCTCGCAAGATGACGATCTCCGGTTCAGGGAACGAGAGATCATCGCATCCGCTCTCGACTCAGCACCAGCAACTCTTTATGGCAGCACGACAATGAGCTGGGCGACCGATATCCACATCGCGACCGATGAAGGCGCCACCGACATCGTGGCCGACCTCGCTCGCGTCACCCCGGGCTGAAACGCTCCACCGGCCCCCGCAATGCTCACCCTGGCTACCAGGGCGGTCCGGGTAGTTGATACACCCGGTGTCCGCCGGTTCACCCGTTTCGGATTGGTCGGGCTCAGCGGACTTTTCGTAAATACGATCGCGCTTGCGATCGTCGTTAGCGGCCTAGGCGTTCATTATCTTGTCGGGGTTTTTCTAGCGACTCAAGCTTCCACGACCTGGAACTTCT
>JADFOM010000114.1 GCA_022562835.1 Acidobacteriota bacterium
CCAATCCCAGGTCGCCCGCCCGACCTGGCCAATTTGCCGCAAGGATGTCGTTTCGCGGCGCGATGCCGATCCGCTCAAGAGTCCTGCGTCGACGAACTTCCCGAGCTACAAGACGGGGGCGGACTGCAACACCTCTACGCATGCCATTTCCCGGTCGGTACACCTGAAGGCGATGAGGCCAGGGCGACCAATCTCGCTGCGGGGACTACCGCAACTGGTCTCGACATCGAACATCTCGAGGCGTATATCAGTTGATGGACAAGAGGAGGTTCTGACATGGCCGGTTCCGGAATTGCCGCACTGCGCGACCGTCCCGATATCTTGTTGCGGATCGAACATCTCGTCGTCGAGTTTCCGGCTGGTCGTGGGCGAGTCGTGCACGCTGTCTCCGACGTCAGTTTCGATGTCGCTGATGGCGAGACCCTCGGCATAGTTGGCGAGTCGGGTTGTGGTAAGTCGACGACAGCCAGGGCCATCATCCGCCTGCCGAGGCCGACGAGCGGCACGGTCGAATACCAAGGACGCGACCTCGCCGCACTCAGCAACGAGGAGATGCGCAAGGTCAGGCCCGAGCTGCAAATGATCTTTCAGGATCCAATCGCATCTCTTAACCCGCGTCGCAACGTGCGCGACATCGTGGCCGAAGGCATCAAGGTATGGAGCAAGAGAAGGCCCGGAGCATGGAGCGATGCACGGGTCGACGAGGTTATCGAAGCCGTCGGCCTCGATCCGGAGGTAGCGGGAAGCCGCAAACCGCACGAGTTCTCCGGTGGACAGGCACAGCGCGTCAGCGTTGCCAGGGCTCTTGCATTGGACCCGAAGGTGATCATCTGCGACGAGCCCGTGTCCGCTCTCGACGTGTCGGTGCAGGCACAGATTCTCAACCTGCTAGAGGACATGAAGGCCCGCTATGGCCTGACCCTCGTGTTCATCAGCCACGACCTATCCGTGGTCAAGAACATCAGCGACCGCGTAATGGTGATGTACCTCGGCAAGACATGCGAGATCGGCAACGCCGACACAATGTTCGCCGAGCCCGCGCATCCCTATACACAAGCACTCCTGGACGCCATTCCAGATCCAGACCGTCGCGTGCAGGACGAGGCGCCGGCTCTCAAGGGTGAGATTCCGTCGCCCATGAATCCACCGTCGGGTTGCAGATTCAACACCCGTTGTCCCATTGCGACCGACATCTGCCAGCACGAAGAGCCGCACCTCGAACGCGTCGGCGACGACCACTTCGTTGCCTGCCATCATCCTGCGGTAACGCCGGTGTCGGTCTCGGCCTGATCTAGTCAACGTGCTTTGGGTCGCTAGAGCGAAAAGGCGGCCACGGTCTCGGTGTGGGTTGTATTTGGAAACATGTCGATGAGTTCGACCGAGTCGAGCGTGTAACCAGAGCTCACCAGCAACTTGGCGTCTCGTGCCATGGCCGCGGCGTCACAACTCACCAACACGACCCGAACAGCGCCGGATTTCGCGATGACGTCCACCGCGGGCGCCTTGAGGCCGGCTCGACCGGGGTCTGCGACCACGACGTCGACCGGAACCACTCGCCAGTCCTCCACGCGACGCGAGCGAATCATCGTCGACGCAGCGACATTGACGCGCGCGTCGGCACATGCGCTGGGCGATGACTCAACGGATTCGAGCACCGCGCCGTCGACGTGTGCAGCGCTCAGCAGTCCAACGCCTGAATAGAGGTCGACTACCTTGGGTTGGTCCCGATCGGTGAGGCGTGAGCCCCGCGCCACGGATGCAACGAGTGCATCGGCGCCAGCTGGCGAGGCCTGGAAGAACGAGCGAGCCGAGATGCGCCACCGCCTCGACGCAACCTCCTCGTAGATGTGTGCCGGCGAGCCAGCATCGAGTTGATCTACTCCAACCACGACGACGTCGTCAGGAACCACAACTCCGTTCGTGGTCGGGTCGACTACCACCAGTCGGTCCCCTGTACGTGCCCCGACACGAACAACAACTTCCACGGCATCCCCGAATCGTCCGTCGATGAGGATCTCCTCGGCCAGCGGGTGCGCGACAACACACTGGGAGACGCTGACCGAGTCGTGAGAGCGCGCGCGGCGAAAGCTGGCACGTCCGAGTTTTACGCTGGCGCGCCAGGTCGTGCGATAGTCGGCGTCGCGCAGTGGCCGTGCCAGCGGAACGATGCCGCGAATCCCCCCAATCCGTTCCAGCGCATCGGAAATGACACGGGACTTCAACTCGGGTTGCATCGATGGCTTGACGTGCATGAAGTCGCACCCGCCACAACCGCGATGCCATGTCTCGCAGGGCGGCTTAACCCTCGACGGTGAAGGCTCGAGCACCTCACTAAGTGTCGCGTTTGCGTAGGACTTGGACTCCGAGCGCAGCTGGGCGAGAACCCTCTCACCGGGAAGGGCACCGGAGACGAACACCACCCTGCCGTCGCTGTCGCGACCGACGCCGTCTCCGCCTTTGGCGATGTTGATGATCGACAGCTCGATCGGTGTATCCGCGCTCACCTACAGGACCCTATGAAGGATCAAATGTATGTGCACGTCCTAGGCCTACTGGACTCTGTCCGATCTCGATGATCAACGCAGTCAGCGACAAAACGCGACGCACTACTTCAGTTCGCGTAGATTGGCCCGATGCCGAGACCCATTTTGATCGCACCTTCAGTGTTGCCCGCAGATTTCTCTCGTCTCGGTGAGGAATGTGCTGCACTCGAACAGGCTGGCGTCGACCGCATCCAGTGGGATGTTATGGACGGCGTCTTCGTCCCCAACCTCACCTTCGGGCCTGACGTCATCGCTTCGATCCGCCCACATGTCACGGTCCCCTTCGAAGCGCATCTGATGGTGGTCAACCCGGACGAGCTGCTCGGTCGCTACGTCGACGCCGGGTGCGAGCTGATAATCGTGCACGCCGAAGCATGTACACATCTGCATCGCACTCTGGGACGCTGCAGGGAGCTTGGCGCCAAAGCAGCTGTCGCGTTGAACCCCGCCACCCCCGCTGCCACGATCGAGCACGTTCTCGACCTGGTCGACATGGTTCTTGTCATGACTGTCAATCCAGGTTTCGGCGGACAGGCTTACATTTCGACGATGGAGTCAAAGATCACCGAGATTGCAGCACTGATCCGCGAGGGTGACCACGACGTCGACGTTGAGGTTGATGGAGGCATCGGACCATCGACGATAGAAGGCGCCGCACGCGCTGGGGCGAACGTACTGGTCTCAGGCTCGGCGTTATACAAAGACCCTGACGGTCTCGCTCACGCGGTTGCAGACCTTCGCGCACGGGCCGAAGCCGCCCGCCAATAGGACACTCCGTTAGGAGCATTCGTCTCTGTGTCAGACACCCAGCGCAACGTGAACTTTCACCCAGCCAGTTCTGCGCTGGGTGTCTGACACATTTGTTTACCCGCCAATTTCGGAACGGCTCGCGACCACGTGATCGACCTGGCCGTACTCCTTGGCTTCTTCGGCTGTGAACCAGCGATCCCGCTCTGAGTCCTCGGCTATGCGCTCAACCGACTGACCGGTGTGCTCTGCGATGCGCTGCTGAAGAATCTTCTTGGTGTATGCCATCTGTTCGGCTTGGATGGCAATGTCGGTCGCCTGACCGCGCACCCCTCCGAGCGGCTGATGCATCATGATCCGGGCGTGTGGCAACGCATACCGCTTACCAGGGTGACCAGCACACAACAAGAACTGGCCCATCGACGCGCCGAGGCCCATGCAAATCGTGGCCACGTCGGGCGTGACGAACTGCATCGTGTCGTAGATCGCCATACCTGCGGTGATCGAGCCACCCGGTGAGTTGACGTACATCCAGATATCCGCCTCGGGATCTTTGCCCTCCAGGTAGAGCAGCTGGGCTGTGACGTAGTTCGAGAGCTCATCGTCGACCTGCTGGCCGAGATAGACAATGCGTTCGTCGAGGAGCAGGCGGAAAAGGTCCTGTTTCGTCGAACCGCTGACTGAAGGGCCTTCGGCTGCTCGGGCGTCCGGTGTGATCAGCTTCGACATATGTCAGGTCCTCGATCGGGATGGTGTGCGTGGATTCACAGGGTAATGGGAGCCAACCTAGGAAATGTGCCGGAACATCACGAAGTCAAGAGCCTGCGCGCCTCGCTTTGTCACCCCATGCGAGTATGCGACTACGCTGGGTGACCTCGTGAGCGATTCCTTGAGTGCGCGCTCGGGCCGACGCTCACCGGCCATTGTCGCGTCGCAATGGACGAGAGGTCGAGCAGTGATCGGGAACGACCGCACCGAGTTCGCTCGAACAATGGTCGCGCAATCCCCCACCGCCACGCTGCTGGTCGATGGCGGAGGCCTAGAAATCGCTGCTAACAGCGCCTTTAGATCACTCATGGCAGCATCCACCCTGTCGGGCAACCGTCACAACTGGACCGACATAATCGATCCCGCCGACATCGGCTCCCTGAGCCGTGCCATCGAAAACGCTCACGCAACAACAGCTTCGTGGAAGGGCACAATTCGTCTCGACCCGTCGCTCGTCCGCGTCACAGCACACCACGTCTTGGTCACACCCGTGCCCGACGGCGGGGCCGCCATCGTGCAGTTCGTAGAGACGCTCGCTCTTACAGATGACCTGACCGGACTACCGAATCGCGTAGACCTGCTCGAACGTCTCGATGGCGCACTCGACGAAGCTCACCGGGCGGGGCGTCAGGTCGGTGTGCTATTCCTCGACCTCGACCGGTTCAAGGTTGTCAACGACTCGCTCGGGCATCGCGCCGGCGACGACATCTTGCGTGAGGTCGCGATGCGGATAAGGAAGACCATCCGACCAGAAGATCTGGTCGCTCGTCTAGGAGGAGACGAGTTCGTCGTGCTCGTTCACCGTGTCGGTTCACGCGACGATCTGACCACCGCCGCCGAACGTATTCGTCGCAATATTTCGACCCCGATCGAACTCGAGGACGGACGCATCATCATCACCACCAGCATCGGCATTGCCATCGCCGACGGTAGTCAGTCAGCAGAGGAGCTGATCCGCGACGCAGACACCGCTCTGTACCGGGCAAAGGACCTCGGACGCGACCGCGCCAGCGTGTTCGACGACCTGCTCAGGGCACGTGCTATCGCTCGACACAGTACCGAGCAGCGACTACGCCAGTGCCTCGACGACTCGTCGATCGAGGTGCGCTACCAGCCGACCGTCGATATCGCGACCGGCACGCTGACCGGCGTAGAAGCGCTTGTGCGGATGCGCGATGACGATGAGGAGTTGCTACTGCCACCGGACTTCTTGGATGTCGCTGAGGAGACCGGACTGGTAAGACGTCTGGGCACGACGGTGCTCGATCAAGCTCTTCATGATCTAAAGGACTGGAATCAACGGGCCACTACACCAATGACCGTTGCGATCAACGTCTCACCACGCCAACTCAACGATCAGAGATTCCCAGCAATCGTGGCATCCGCATTGTCAAACTGCGAGATCGACCCATCGTTGCTGCTTCTCGAGATCACCGAACACGTGCTCATCGAGGCGAGTCCGCTCACCGAACGTGTCCTGTTCGAACTCTCCGAACTCGGCGTCGGTCTCGGTCTCGACGATTTCGGGACGGGGTACTCGTCGCTGGCCTATCTCAAGCGCTACCCGATGACATTCGTGAAGATCGACCAATCCTTCGTAGCCGGCCTCGGACAGGATGACGACGACACCGCGATCGTCCGCGCGACGATTGCGCTCGCACAAAGCCTCAACCTGCGCGTACTTGCCGAGGGAGTAGAAGACGAAGCGCAGCTCGCTCAGCTCCGCGAGCTCGGCTGCGACATGGCGCAGGGCTATCTATTCTCTCGACCGGTGACCGGCTCTGTTATTGAGGGCCTACTGGACCACCGTTGGGTCGCCGCGGGCAAATCGGCACGCTGGCAAAGATAGCCAGGAACCACTCTTCAGCTTTGGACTCGCTCGAGTTCCTCACAGAGTGCAACGAACGCTCGCGCACGATGCGAGATGCCGTTCTTCTCGGTCGTTGTCATCTCCGCGAAGGTTCGTCCGTCCCCGTCGACGGGTCGAAACACCGGGTCGTAACCGAATCCACCCGATCCGCGTGGGTCCTCGGTGATCTCACCTTCGACCGTGCCCTGGCCAATGTATGTTCTCCCATCGGGAAACATGACCATCGCGACGGTGCGAAATCGTGCCGTACGCCTGTGGAATTCAACGTCTGAAAGCGACTCGAGCAATAGCGCAATGTTGTCGCTTGAGGTCGCACGCGGGCCAGCAAATCTCGCCGAATGCACGCCGGGATCGCCGCCCAGCGCGTCGACCTCGAGACCGGTGTCATCCGCGACCGCCGCAGATCCTGTGGCTGCGCAGACCGCCGCTGCCTTTAGTCGCGCATTGGCCAGCAACGTGGAGCCGGTTTCGGCGACCTCGGGAATCTGGCTCGGCCGCGCGTGCAACACGAAGCGCTGCGGCATCAACTCGCGAATTTCAGAGACCTTGTCCGCGTTGGCGGTGGCAAACACGAGTTCGATTTGGGTCATCGAGCAGCGGGTGGATCTGAAAGCAACACCCGTTGAGCAGCGGTGATCTCCCCGATTCCCTTCGCTGCCAGGTCGACCAGTTCATCGAGCTGGGACCTGCTGAACGGCGCACCTTCGGCAGTTCCCTGTATTTCGACGAGGTCGCCCGACCCTGTCATCACAACGTTCATGTCGACCTCGGCAGTTGAATCCTCTACGTATGGCAGGTCGAGGCGCGCCTCACCCTCGATGATCCCCACCGAAATTGCAGCGAGCTCGTCGATCAAGGGAATCTCCGGAATGCTGCCCCCTAGGACCATGCGTGTGACGGCGTCGTGTAGTGCAACGTAGCCACCACAGATCGAAGCGGTACGAGTTCCGCCATCGGCCTGGAGTACATCACAATCGACCGTGACCTGCCGTTCACCCAACGCCTTCATGTCGCAGATGCTGCGGAGCGAACGGCCGATGAGGCGCTGAATTTCTTGATCGCGACCGGAAACGCGGCGCCTGATGCGCTCGGTACTCGAACCCGGCAGCATCGAATACTCAGCTGTTACCCAACCTTCGCCGGTGCCACGCATCCAGCGCGGAACGTCCTCGTCGACCGACGCTGTGCAGAGCACGCGGGTCCGTCCAAACGAGACCAATACAGATCCCGCCGCCATCTCGGTGAAATCGCGCTGAAAGCTCATCGGTCTGAGTTCATCGACGGCACGCCCATCAGGTCTCATCAACTATCTCCTCTTGTTGTCGCATCGGCAGAGCCGATCGTTCGCTATCGGTGTCATGCAGGTCCACCATGGCTTTACCAAGGTTTGGCTTCCTCGAGTTCCGGTCCCAGAAAACGGCGGCCGAGCAGACTGAACTTCGCGAGGTCGCCCGATGAGAAGAACTGATGGGCGAGCGTACGACGCTGCGCCGCGATGTGGTCGGATGCGAGGAGGCTGCGCAGGGCGAACGCCGTCTCATCAGCCGACGACACCAATACAACATCTGGTCCAAGCACCTTGGCGAGGGTGCGAGCGAGGAACGGATAGTGGGTGCACCCCAGCAGCAGCGCATCGACGTCAGCGTCTGCGACCGGCGCAAGGAGCCAT
>JADFOM010000115.1 GCA_022562835.1 Acidobacteriota bacterium
TGGACGAGGAGCTGCACGTCGACGATGTTCGGCGCTTCCCCGGGAGCTCCCTCCTCGTCTGCGTCACCAGTGATCATCAGCGACTCTGACAGCACCTGCGTCCCACCCCTGACGCCCAGCTCCAGGCGCCTGACCTCATCGGGACGTACACCGAGCTCGCGCAGAACCTGAGATGCGCCGGACGCGTTGTCACACAACGCGCCATGTAGCAGTTCAAACGGGCCCGTCGGCCCCGAGCCGTCGGCGCGCCGAGTCCGCACCGCTCTAGCGGCGCGGGGACTGAACGGGGGATCACCTGGTCCATCGTGTGAGAGCGAGTACCGATGTTGGCGAAGTTTGTTGATAGCGCGTTCGATGCGCAACGAGTCAAGCGCGAACAAGCGGGCTAGTTCCGCTACATCGTCAGCCGCCGTCGCTATCACACCAAACAGCAGATATTCCGTGCCGCATTGGTCGTCGCCGATGGCACCTGCGGTTCCCAGGGCTACGTCAAGCGCGAGACGTCCCGCATCATCCAGGTCATAACGCTCGTTCGCCTCATCCACAACGACCACAGTACGTGGTCATATTGGTTACGCATAGTGGGGCGGCGCTTGATTCTGGCAATTGGTGCAAAGGCCCCATCAGAGTTGAACAGCACGGCCCATCGACAACGCCTAAATCATCATTTGAGACCCGGTTTCAACTGAGATTACCGAAGCTGACCAACCCGCCGCCATCGAGAACGAGCGACTGACCAGTCACCCACCCCGACGCATCCGAACACAGATAGACGGCAGCGGATGCGATGTCGGACACTGTGCCGAGACGCTTGAGTGGGTACGACTCCGCGACCTGATCTCCTGCGTCACCCTCCCACAATGCGCGTGCAAAGTCTGTCTTGATCAGCCCCGGTGCGACCGCGTTCACGCGCACGCCGGGAGCCAGCTCTGCCGCGAGCTGGCTGGTCAGGTGCATCAACGCCGACTTTGTCATGTCATAGGTGCCGAGGATGGGACTGGTGACCAGACCCCCAACAGAAGCAATATTGAGGATCGCTCCGCCGCCATTTGACATCGACCGTTCCCAGACCCGCTGGGTCCACATCAGGGGTGCGGTGAGATTCACTTCGATCGTCTTGTTCCAGCGCGCGATATCGACGTCGATCGTGGGTCCCGCATACGGGTTGGTCGCCGCGTTGTTGACCAAGATGTCGATCGATCCGAACCTATTCATCGTTGCCTCGACCACTCGCTCGATGTCGTCGTCATGTGCGACGTGGGCCTGTTCGTACGCGACAGATCCCCCGATCTCGGCAGCCGCCTCAGCACAGGACTCCTCGTTGCGAGAACAGATCATGACGGAGGCACCCTGATCAACGAATGCCTTGGCGATCGCCTTACCGATACCGCGCGAACCACCTGTGACAATAGCCGTGCGGCCCGAAAGGTCTGGGGCCGACAGTGGCGCAGCGGACGCCGTCATCGACGACCTCGCAACAGACCCCCGGGACGTTTGCCGGTGTCAACACCGTTACGACGGGTCACCTGGCCCGAAACCATCGTGTAGTCGTATCCATCGGCGTGCTGCAGGAGACGTCGCCCACCAGCGGGGAGATCGTGCACGAGCACAGGGGAGGTGAGTGTTAGCGCTGCATGATTGATCACGTTCACATCGGCCTTCTTGCCGACCTCCAACGTGCCGCGATCGGTGAGTCCGTACAGGTAGGCGGTATCGCGGGTCTGCTTGGCGATGACCAGCTCGAGAGGCAGACGTTCGCCGCGGGACCGGTCGCGGGCCCAGTGAGTGAGGAGGTAGGACGGGATCGATGCGTCGCAGATCATGCCGCAGTGGGCACCTCCGTCGCTCAGACCCGAAACGCTGCGGGGATGCAACAGCTGTTCACGGATCACGTCATGGTTTCCGTCGTGGTAATTGAACAACGGCAGCATCAACATCGAGCGGCCATCCTGGTCGATGAGCTGGTCGTAGAGAATCTCGAGTGGACCGACGCCAGCAGCCTCGGCGATGGCGCTGACCGCAGATTCGGGGCCGGGTTCGTAGTCCGGCGGAGATCCCATGACATAAAGCATGTGTGGCATCGATTGCACGAGGGCGGTCAGACCATCGAAGAGCTGTGTCGGGTCGGGTGGGAGGTCATCTTCGGCCAAAATCGCAGCACGGACTTTGGGCTCACGAAGCTCGGCCACAAGCTCGTCGATCGGCAGGTGTGCCCGCGACACGAAGGACGGCCGCTTCGCGAAAGCGTGATGTGTCTGTAGTCCGATCAAGAGGCCGAACGGACGCGCTGCAACCTGGGGGAAGCACTGCGCACCATCGCTCACCGCCTCGAGTGATTCATCCATCAGCGAGCGCCACAAATCCGGCTCTGCGTCAACCTGCAACAACGCGAACGTGACGGGTTGACCGATCTCTGCGGAGAGTTTGCGCATCCAGGTCATCTCTCGCTGGGCGTTGACCAGGTCCTGCCCATCAGCGCCGGCCGGCGCAAGTTCGAACACTCCCCCGCCACCGCGCTCAAGCCCGCGTCCAAGTCCGAAAAGTTCATCCTCGGCCGCATAGGTGCCCGGTACAGGTTCTCCGTCCATTGCGCGATGACCCAACACCCGCGACGTGCTGACCCCCAGCGCACCGGCCTGGACCGCCTCGGCCACAATGTCGGACATCTGTGCGATGTCCTCCGAATTGGCCGGCTCATTGCGGGCACCTCGCTCGCCCATCACATAGGCACGTACGGGACCGTGAGCGATCTGCGTTCCTACATCGACAGACAATGCTCGCTCATCGAGGGCATCGAGGTACTCGGGAAACGTGCGCCAATTCCAGTTCATTCCTTCGGTCAGAGCGGATCCGGGGATGTCCTCGACACCCTCCATCAGCTGGATCAACCAATCCTCACGTCCATCTGCAACCGGGGCGAAGCCGACCCCACAGTTGCCCATCACCAGTGTCGTCACCCCGTGACCCGACGACGGTTCGAGCAGGTCATCCCATGTGACCTGACCGTCATAGTGGGTGTGACAGTCGACGAATCCGGGCGCGACCAACCGATCGGTGGCGTCGATCGTCTCGGCCGCGTCGCCGTCCAGCTCAGGTCCAACGGCAGCGATCTTGCCGTCGACGATTGCGACGTCACCTACAAACGGAGCTTCGCCGGTGCCGTCGACGATGTTTCCGCCCGTGATTTTGGTGTCATACATTGAGCCGGTCCTTCCGTTGTACCTGCGAGATCATGCGAAGCCGATCATGACGCGTTGATGCCCGGTGAGTTCCGCCTAGATCAGCTTTATGCTGATCACATCGTACGCCCTGAGCGGCTCCGCGAACTAAAACTCCGCACGATCACCAATCACAACAAGGTTCAGCTTCGGCGCCAAACTGCCGATTGGGATGATTGTGAAACGCGAGTTTGCTTCGTCCCCGTGGGCGATCATCACCGCCGGCATGATCGCGACCCTGATAGCGGTCGCGTTGGTTCGGTTCGTTCTTGCCCCTGACGACCTCTCGATGGCCGCGACAATTGCCTCGACAGGCCTCGCGGTGAGCCTTCTGGCGGCCTGCCCGGCTGTGTTCTCCGTGAAGCACTCCAAACAGGTCGAAGAAGGTGCGCTGCGATCTGAGGAAAGGACGCGGACCGATCAACTGACGAAGTTGCCGAACCGAGACGGTCTACTGAGCTTTCTCGAACAGGCCATTGAGGAGGCATCGACCGAGGGCACTGCGGTCGGCGTGCTGTACCTCGATCTCAACCGATTCAAGGTGATCAACGACAGCCTCGGACACGAAACGGGCGACGAACTGCTTCGCGAGGTCGGAAAGCGCATCGAGGAAGTTGTGCGTTCGTCAGACGTCGTTGCACGGATCGGAGGAGACGAATTCGTCGTAGTCACCCGCGGAATGCTCAACGCGTCCTCGTCGGTGTCGATCGCAGAGCAGATCCTCGCGGGCTTCACGGTCCCGATCCAGCTCCCCCAGGGTGGCGCCCATGTCGTTACACCGAGTATCGGCATCGCAACGACCGACGTGTCCGACGTCCGCGGCCCCAAGGAACTCCTCCGCGACGCCGACTCTGCGATGTTCCGCGCAAAACGAGCCAAGACCGGCTACGCGATATTCGACGAGGAACACCGTCGCGATGCTCTCGTCAAACTCGATGTCGAACGTGCACTCCGAGTTGCGCTCGACGACAATCAGCTCGACGTCTTCTATCAACCGATCGTGAACTCGGCCGACGGCACGATGGCGGCGTGCGAGGCCCTCGTCAGATGGAATCGACCCGGCCTCGGCATGGTCGGTCCCGACACGTTCATCCCAGTGGCCGAAGAAGCAGGGCTGGTTGCTCCGCTCGGTGAGATGGTCATGGTCGAGGCCTGCGCACAGGCGTCGCTGTGGCGGCACAACCTCATGGCGGGATGCGAGATCAAGGTCGGCGTGAACGTCGCTGAGCTTCAGCTGATCGATCCCGATTTTGTAAAGAAGGTTGCTCAAGCGCTCGAATTGACCAACCTCCCGCCGCATCTACTCACCATCGAGATCACCGAGAACATCGCGATCGATCACCTAGGGAGCTCGCTCAGCGTCCTTCGCGACGTGAAGAATCTCGGCGTCTCGCTCGCCATCGACGACTTCGGTACGGGGCTGTCGTCGTTGAGCTACATCCGCCAACTCGACATGGTCGATGCACTCAAGATCGACCGAGTATTCGTCAAGAACCTCGGTGACGACCCTGTCGATCTTGCAATCGTCCAGTCGATCATCGCCCTCGCCAACGCTGTCGAGTTGGAGATAATTGCCGAAGGCGTCGAGACCCAATCACAATATGAGCAGCTGCGCGACCTCGGTGTTACACGCATGCAGGGGTATCTGTTCGCTAGACCCGTATGTGCAACAGAACTCGAGACCGCAATCGAGAACGGGTCTGCACCACCGCTGCCAAAGCCGACCGTGGCAGCACCGCCACGTCGAAATGGTGACAGCGTCGACGCGCTGAGGATCCTGTCAAGGGGAGAGGCACCAGAACCGGCCACGGCGCTACAACGGTCGTCGAGCGGGCCAAGTTCGCCGCCGACAAAAACCGCTGTCACCGAGTCCGTACCGATCCAAATAGCGCCGCCCAGCTCAAGCACAGCCACTAAGCCACCCTCGAAATCGGCCTTCACAAATGCGGCGGCAACCAACGGTGTTCGCTCACCGCTTTCAGCAGACGCCACTGTGACCCGCGTTGCGCCTACCCGGGCCTCCAGTGGTGGCAGCGATGAGAACAGCACCCTCATGTCGGCCCTAGCGCGCACCAACAATCCTGCAGACACCGAACGTCGCGAACATGCAACGCCGGAACCGTTCGCTGATCTCGAGGGCACGGACGACGCGAGCGACGAGCTGGACGACGCGACGGGTAGACCGATCTAACCGCCACCCTTCCGCTAGAGTCCCGACCGATCCCAAGGAGGACCGATGCCGGGACCACTCGAAGGAGTACGCGTCGTAGAGCTGGGGTTGTGGGTCGCGGGCCCTGCGGCTGCCGGCATCATGGCCGATTGGGGTGCCGACGTCGTCAAGATCGAGACCCCCAAGGGCGATCCGGCCAGAACCTTTCAGGCCATGTTGGGCGGGGACATGCCCACGAATCCGCCGTTCGAACTCGATAATCGATCGAAACGATCGATCGCGCTGGACCTGAGTCAGCCCGAAGCCCGAGCCATCGCGCTCGAACTGATCTGCGGCGCCGACGTATTCGTCACAAACCTGCGGGCGATGGCCCTCGAGGACCTCGGACTCGACTACGCGAGCGTCCAAGAGTCAGCACCCGAAACGATCTACGCACATATCACCGGCTACGGCACCGAGGGGCCCGACGCCAATCGAGCGGCCTATGACATCGCGGCGTTCTGGGCGCGATCCGGCATCGCCGATCTGCTCACGCCGCCGGACGGACTACCGCCGTTCCAACGCGGCGGCATGGGTGACCATTCCACCGGCCTCGCCGCAGTCGCCGGCGTCATGGCTGCCCTTTACCACCGTGAGAGGACCGGCGAAGCACAGCTGGTATCGACGTCACTGTTTCGACAAGGTGTTTATACGGTGGGCTTTGACCTCAACATCAAGTTGCTCTGGGGCCTCACACTCGGGACGGGGATGCGCGACTCGATGGGCAACCCTGCGACCAACAACTACCTCGCCGGCGACGGCAAGCGGTTCTGGATCGTCGGGCTCGAAGGGGCACGGCACTGGCCACCGATCGCACGGGTGGTCGGCCATCCGGAGTGGATCGACGATCCTCGCTTTTTGACAGGTCGTGACCGGGCACAGAACGCGATCGAACTCATCGCGTTGCTCGACGAGGAATTCGCGCAACGACCGCTGGCCGAGTGGGCCGAATTGTTCGAGCAGGAACCCGACTTCTTCTGGGCCCCTGTCAACTCTCCAGACGATCTGTTAGAGGATGCGCAGTTTCACGCAGCGGGATGTCTCGTCGACGTTCCTGATAACGCCGGCACGACCCCGATGATCGCCAGTCCCGTCGACTTCAGCGAAACAGAGTGGGCGCCGGTTTCGGTCGCGCCCAGACTCGGCGAGCACACCGGCTCGGTCCTCGCGGAACTAGGTCGTGACGACAAGGACATCGCTCGCCTGATCGCGGACGGTGTCGTCGATCTCGGAAATAGTGGTGACGATGTGGAGTGAACGACTGCGCGGATACTTCGCGGTCGGGTTGGTCTGTGTGGCCATTGCAGCAGCATTCATCGTGATCGATTCGGGCGACGAAGATCCCAAGGAGACTGCGCAGGTCGGCGCGATCAGCACTACGACGCTTCTACTGACCACAACTCGGCCGCGTTCGAATGACGATCAGCTCTGCGACCTCGCCGACGAATACCGCAGCTCGACCGCAGACGCTGACCCCACAGTCGCCGGATTTTCGACCGAAGCCCTAGCGAGGTTTTACGCAGACGCAGCCGAGCTAAACCTTGGTGAAGTGACGCCGGAGTTCGATGCCGCAGAACGCCACTATGCGCGCTACAAGAAAATCGGCAGTCCCTTCGGCTACAACACCGACGAGATTCTGCGTGCCGGCACAGAGAACGACCGCTGGATCGGACTAGTCACACTTCCCGCGCTCGGCGTCGACGAGAGCCGGACGTATGTTCTTGCCGTCTGCAACGTCGATCTTCCCGAAGCACCATTCGAAGACGTCGAGGAGATCGAAGATCTCCTCGACGAAATACTCGACGAACAAGAGGACTAGGAATGAACAGATTTGCCGAGCGTTCCGCTGTCATCACGGGTGCCGGGTCGGGCATCGGCAGGGCAACGGCACAACGACTTGCGTCGGAGGGAGCAGTGGTCAGCTGTCTCGATATCGACGAGGACGGGCTCTCCGAAACCGTCGACTCGCTCGACGGCGCGGGCACCCCGTATGTCATCGACATTCGCGAGGAGCAGCGCGTCGGCGAGGTGACCGCCGAGATCATCGCAGCAACCGGCGCGATCGATGTGTTGTGCAACATCGCGGGCGTACTCGATGCCGGCCATTCCGAGCACTACTCGCTCGATGACTGGAACCGGG
>JADFOM010000116.1 GCA_022562835.1 Acidobacteriota bacterium
TTGAGTTCGTGACGAGCCGGGTCGTGTTGGCCGAGGCCCTCTACCCCGGCAGCGGCGTAGAGGTCGCCGATGCTCTCGAAGCGATTGCCTCCAAGTCACGCCGACCGCGAGCCCCTCTCGGTGCGTCTGCCGCCTGGCTGATCGCGTATCCCGACCAGTTCAGCGCTGCGGACAGGCTGCCGCTGGCTGTGCTCGGCAGCGTCCTCGACTCGCTTCAAGACGTGGCCGACGGTGTTCACCTTCTGCCGATGTTTACCGCTAGCTCAGATGGCGGATTCGCGGTGAGCGATTTCACTTCAGTCGATGACACCTACGGCGACTGGAGCGATATCGCAGTGCTCGCAGATGAGCGCAGCCTGATGATGGACCTTGTCTGCAATCACACCTCCACGCGCCACGAGTGGTTTGATCAGTTCGTTCACGGACACAAGCCAGGTTGGTATCGCACAGTCGCCGACGGCGAATCGGTGAGTGACGCGGCTAGGCCACGCCCAGGCCCGCCGACGATCGAGTTCGAGGGTGTCTCTGAAGCGGTCTGGGCAACCTTCTCAGCGGATCAGGTTGATCTCGACTACCGCAACCCGGCCGTGCTGGAAGCAATGACCGAAGTCCTGTTCTCGCTCGTCGACGCCGGGGCGTCAGCGATTCGCCTGGATGCGGTCGCCTACCTATGGAAGTCGACAACCGGGACGAGGCTTGGTGAGCCCAACACCCATCGCATTGTCGCGCTGTGGCGATCACTACTCGACGACTTCGCTCCCGGTGTCCTGCTCGTGGCCGAGACAAACCTTCCGGACGATAAAAACTTCGCCTACTTCGGTGCCCGGGAGCAGCCCGAGGCCCACGCCGTCTACCAATTCAGTTTGCCGCCACTGCTCCTCGACGCTCTCGAATGTGCTGAAGCTTCCACCTTGGAGACTTGGATCAACGAGCTGCCGTCGGCGGGGATCTTCTTGAACTTCCTGTCGTCGCACGACGGTGTTGGATTGCGCGCAGTCGAAGATCGCCTTGGCCCCGATCGCATTGCAGATATGGCGCAGCGGGTCGCCGCGGCGGGGTTGGGCGTCAACACCTACGCAGCCGCAAATGGAGGCGAGCGGCCCTACGAGTTAGCCGGGACGTGGCTAGATCTTGTCGCTGCTCAGGTGGGCGGCGCGGACGCGGCGAGCGCACACCGAGCCGCCTACGCCGTCGTATACGCACTCTCGGGGATTCCCCTCGTCTATGTGCATGCGCTGTGCGCTAGTCATTCGGATCACGCCGAGGCGAACCGATCCGGCATGGCGCGCGACCTCAATCGTAAACGCCTACGTTCAGACGAGTTCCTGGCGACGTTCGGCGGCGACGGCCCGGCGGCACTGATGAAACAGTGCTGTGTCGAATGGCGGGCGCTGCGAATGCACTCGGCCGCCTTCGAACCAGGATCCTCGCAGCGTGCCGATTCATTAGGTCCAGTCCTGGTCATACACCGTCAGCATCGCGACGGGAAAGCCGCTCTTGTTGCGGTCAACCTCGGTGGCGAACGGGCAACCGTCGACGTCAGTTCGGTGACAGAGTTCGACTCGCGGTGGTGCGATGTCGATGGCATCGGCCTCGAACGCATCGAACTGGGACCTTACGAGGACGCCTGGCTCTACGGCCAGGACGGCTAACAACGCTCGATTGGGTCCTTCCGGCCCATTGGTCCAGGTCCGCGAAT
This sequence comes from Acidobacteriota bacterium, assembly GCA_022562835.1. GTDB lineage: Bacteria > Actinomycetota > Acidimicrobiia > Acidimicrobiales > SHLQ01 > JADFOM01. The sequence continues at coordinate 1,700 of JADFOM010000116.1, forward strand.
TGTCGATGATGTAAGCGTGAGAATCCTGCGCCTGCGCGCCCTTGTCGTCATCATCGGCCTGGTTGTCGCTGCCTGCAGTTCCGCTGAAGGTGTCGATCACGGAATCGGCAGCGGGCTCGGCGCCGAGGCCGTCGCGCCGGTCGCGGTCGCCGCGCGACCGAACCCAGACGTATCGCCTCCCGAAACGATGCCAACAACGGTGGCACCAGATCCCCTGAGGGTCTGGGTGGCAACCGCGAAACCCCGCGTCGAAGTGCTCGAGACGTTTGATCGCCCCGGGGGTGAACCGGTGTTTCACGAGTTCGCGATCACCAACCCGACCTATTACGACACACCCCTTGCGCTGCTCGTGACAGCGGGGGACGACGCATCGCGCTGGCTGAAGGTGGCGCTCCCGGTGCGCCCCAACGGTACCGAGGCCTGGATTCGAGCAGCCGACGTCACCCTCGAGACACATCGTTTCAACGCGACGGTGAACCTGACCACCAAGGAAGTCCACGTCTATGACGGGACAGAGCTGATATCGGCGACACCCGCTGTCGTGGGTAAACCGGAGACAGCGACGCCCGTCGGTCGGTTCTATGTGAACATCTTGTTGCCCCAGGACAACCCCTACGGTGCGTACGGCCCGTGGATACTCGGACTCTCTGGATTCTCCGAGGACCTCGACACGTTCGCAGGAGGGCTCCCGGTGATCGCGATTCACGGAACGAACCACCCCGAACTTATGGGTCAGGAGCGGTCCAACGGTTGCATCAGGGTGCCGAACGAGATCATCACCCAGCTCGCCGAGACAGTTCCTCTAGGCACGCCGGTCGACATCGTTCGCTGAGGCGGCAGACCAAGCCCGCTCGGTACGCAAGATTCAACGACGTCGGATGGGGCTGTACGCTCGCGGCTCGTGAGCGACTTTGTGGCACCTCTTGACGACATTCGCTTCTCCCTCGATGCCGTCGCCGAGCTCAGCGCGATCCTCGAGCTCGACGGATTTGATCACGTCGACAGCGACCTCGTCGACGCGATGTTGGGTGAGGCCGCAAGGATCTGCACCGAGGTGATCGGTCCGCTCAACGCGGTCGGCGACAAATCCGGTTCGGTGCTCGTCGACGGTCAGGTCCGCACACCTGAGGGCTGGTCGCAGGCATATGAGATCTTCTCGGCGGGTGGATGGGGGTCGCTGCCGATCGACATGTCGTTCGGTGGTGGAGGCCTGCCCTGGCTCGTTGCGAACTGCGTGACCGAGATGGTGTCGGGCGCGAACATGGCCTTCGTTGCCTGTTCGATCCTCTCGCAAGGTTCGGTCGACATGCTGATCGCGCACGGATCTGAAACCCTCCAGCAGACGTATCTGCCAAAACTCGTCGACGGCACCTGGACCGGGACGATGAATCTGACCGAACCGGACGCTGGCTCGGACGTAGGCGCACTGCGCTGTCGTGCCGAGCGGGCCGCGGACGGCACCTACCGGATCTTTGGCACGAAGATCTTCATTACCTATGGCGACCACGATCTCGCGGACAACATCGTGCATCTGGTGCTGGCACGAACGTCGGACGCGCCCGTCGGCACGAAAGGGATTTCCTGTTTCATCGTGCCCAAGGTGCTAGTTAACGACGATGGGACGCTCGGCGAAGAAAACGATGTCACCTGTCTTTCGCTCGAACACAAGATGGGGATCCATGCTTCACCAACAGCGGTGATGTCGTTCGGTGACGAGGACGGCGCGGTCGGCTATCTGATCGGCGAAGAGAACCACGGAATGCGGTACATGTTCACCATGATGAACGTGGCTCGTCTTCAGGTCGGACTTCAGGCGGTCGGTGTGGCGGAGCGCGCGTATCGTCAGGCAGCCCAATACGCATTCGATCGTCGCCAGGGGCGCGCTGTTGGTGCAGCGGCCGGCCCGTCGCTCATCGCCGAACACGCCGATGTGGCGAGGATGCTCATAGACATGCGTGCTCATATCGAAGCAATGCGTGGCATTGCGATGCTCAATGCGGCCGCTATCGACCGTGAATCTCATGCGTCCGAACCCGATGAACGAGAGGCTGCGGCGGGCCGGGCCGCGTTGCTTACCCCAATCAACAAGGGTTGGTGTACCGACCGGTCCGTAGCGGTTACGTCGACGGCAATTCAGGTCCACGGTGGACTGGGCTTCATCGAAGAGACCGGCGTTGCTCAGCACTATCGAGACACACGAATAACCCCGATCTATGAGGGCACCAACGGGATCCAGGCGATCGACCTCGTAACGCGCAAGCTGCCGATGGGGTCGGGACGTGTGATCGGTGAGTTCTTCGACGAGATCGAACAGCACGTCGCCTTGCTCTTCGGTGCCGACATCGAGGTTGGACCGCTCGGCGACAACATGACCTCTGCACTTTCGTCAGCGCGTATGGTGACCCGATGGCTAACCGACACATTCGGCACCGATCCCAACGAGGTTCTCGCAGGGGCGACACCGTTTCTCGATCTGATGGGACTGTTGTCAGGCGGCTATGTCCACGTACGCCGTGCGCTGGCTGCGCCATCGGGCGACGCCGAGCTGGTCGCGGCGCGATTGGCCACCGCCCGCTTCTACGGCGAACAGATTTTGCCGAGGGTGTTTTCGCTCGTCCCCATGGTGATGGCCGGTTCGGAAACATTGTTCGCTATTGATGAGGCAGCGTGGTCACGATGATGAGTGGGAATGTCTACGTCACCGAAGGGGTTTGGTAGCGAGATGTTCACTCTTGTCGCGTCGATACCGAGCCCTTCGTCCAACCATCTCGAAATAGGCCCGTTGAACCTGCGGTTCTACGGATTGATGATCGCTCTGGGCGTTCTTGCCGCGGTGTGGCTTTCGCAGCGCCGTTGGGAAGCCAGAGGCGGTGACCGCGAGGACATCGTGTCGATCGCATTTGTGGCGGTGCCCGCCGGACTGATCGGTGCGAGGCTCTATCACGTCATCACGGACTGGAAGAAGTTCGAAGGCGACTGGTGGGGTGCACTGGAGGTCTGGAACGGCGGGCTCGGCATCCCCGGAGGAATGCTGTGCGGGTTCCTTGCTGGCCTTTGGTACGTGCGTTGGCGCAACCTTCCTGCCAAGCCGCTGATGGATGCGATCGCACCAGCACTGCCCCTCGCCCAAGCGATTGGGCGGTTCGGGAATTGGTTCAATCAGGAGCTCTTCGGAGGGCCGACCGATCTGCCTTGGGGCCTTGAGATCGATGCGCAACATCGTCCGGTCGAGCACCTCGACGTCGAGACGTTCCATCCTACGTTTTTGTATGAATCGCTCTGGAATCTTGGATTGTGTGGGTTTCTTATCTGGATCGATCGTCGTCGTGTCCTGGCTCCCGGCAAACTGATCTTCGTCTACGTGCTCGGCTATGGCATAGGTCGACTCTGGGTTGAGTTGATGCGCATCGATCCGGCGTCTGAGATTTTCGGTGTGCGCGTCAACGTGTGGGTATCGCTGTTCGCTATCGCGGTGTCTGCCATAGCGTTGGCCTTTGGACGTCGCCGCGACGAGGTCGCGGACGAGTTCACCGACCTCGAAGCGCTGTCGAGCGAGGACGACGACATGGACTCCTGATACTTCGTCGCCCTGGTGTGGGCCGAGCGCGATCTGGAGCTATGACCGCGTTGGCGAAGTGGAGCGAAGCCAGTCGAGGTGTGAGCGTCCCTCGAGAAGCGCCTCGACCCGGTCGTTGCTGAATTCGAGTGCCATGGGCGACTGATCGGGGTCGAGCAGCGTGCGCAGTTCGAACCCGAGTGCATACAGCCGTAGTCGGTCGAATAGGTAATCGCCACAGAACAGTTCTGGGTAGCTCGTCTGTAGACGACGCGGCACGTCGCTGAACTGCGATGCGTTCAGCGTCGCAGCGACGTCTGGCGGCGCGTGTAGTTGTGGATAGCCGCAGAACCGCAAGAGAATGTCGAGGTCCACGTCGCGAGGTGCGCTGCGACAGAACTCGAAATCGAGGAGGTAGATCTCTCGACCGTCCCACATGATGTTCTCGAACACGAGGTCACCATGGATCAGTTTGTGTGCTGGGGGAGCGTAGGCGAGCGCCGCCTCGTGTGTTTCGATGAAATGTTCGACGGCGAACGCTGCGCTGGGTCGGAGGAGTCGCCTCCTGCTGACCTCGAGGGCCGACTCGCGCAGATGGTCGGAGGCGACGTCTACGAGTTGAAGCGCCGTGCCGCGCTCGAGTCCTGCTGGGGCATCGCTGTCGTGTAAAGCCTTGAGGCTCCGCGCGAGTCGTGCCATTGCTCGGTCGCGTTCGTCTGAACCCATCGCTGTCCAGACCCGCGACAGCGGGTTGCCGGCCACCCGTTCGGCGACCTGCCATTCGATCTCGCGTCCGACGCCGTTACCGCTGGCCACGAGGGTCGGTCGACTGACTTCCGGCGGGAGTGTCGGCGTCAGCCTTGCCTCGCGCTGAAGCCGAGTCGTCGGTGACATGTTGAGACGAACGACGTGCTCTGTCGTCATCCATACCTGATTGTTGACGCTCATCAGCGTGACCAGCGGTGCCGCCGGGTCGAGGCCTGCCTGTTCGAGAGCGCGGCGAGCGTGGATCTCGGCTAGCGAGCTCATTGCGCGGATCGGTGTCGGGTGTAGATGCCAACCCATCGGCATGCCGATGCTGGTCTGTGAGCGGTCGGGTGTGGGTTTCAGCGGTAGTGCGACAACACCGCATCGGACAACCTCGGCCAGCTAGCGATCGCTCAATCCCCAAATGGCTGATCGCTAAACGCGCTGAGCACAACATTGGCATTGGGATCAATCCAGCAGAATGTGCCCGCTGCCCCGAAATGACCGTAGGTGGCATGGCTGTTGGAGACCCCGGTCCAGTGTGGGGATTTGTCGCCTCGAATTTCAGGGCCGAGGCCCCAGAGATTTGGGTCTTGCCGCCCAAAGCCTGGCAAGACCCCGCCCAGTTGTGGGAGATGTGGGATGCGCAGTCGCTGGATGGTCTCGGCTGCGATCAAGCCGGGTTCGCCCAGCGCCCGCACGGCGACATGGACATCGGTGACCGTCCCTACCGCGCCGTGCGCGGCCGACCCATCGAGACTCAACGTGTCGAGGCCCAGAGGGTTGAGTGCCTCATGCCAGTAGTCACCGAAGGGCATGCCTGTGGCGTGTTCGACCGCCGTGGCCAGCCGCTCGTAGCCGTCGTTTGAGTAGATACGACGGGTGCGCGCCGCTGCGAGCGGGTTGCCGTCCGGTCCAAGTCCGCTGGCGTGTGCGAGTAGATCCGCGATTGCCTCTCCGGTTGGTGCGGTATCGGTGAGCGCAAGAGAGCCCTCCTCGACCGCGATGTGGGTCACGAGTGCTGTCAGCAACTTGGTCACCGACGCGATCTCGAAAACGCGGTCGACCCGACCGAACGAGATCTGTTCAGATCCGTCGAGCCGAGATGCACAAATGGCCGCATGGTCGGCTGGCCAATCGGACAGCAGCGCTTCGATGGGCTTCATCACAAGCGACAGTATCGCTTTGATGTTTTTCTGACCCCCAGGACGCCCTTTTCGGCGTCCTGGGGGTCAGAAAAACAGTAAATCCGGCTTTCGGGGGTGTCGAACGGTTTGATCTAGGGTTCGTGGCTTGATCGACATGACGATTTTTGGCGGCTTCGGTGCCCAACCCGTTCATTTGGTTCGACTCAAACCGACCCATGGGTCACGCTGACGTGCGACCTGAGAACTTCACCGATGCGGTAGAAGCCGTGGTTTCGTCGCTTGGTTCCGGCGAGATCATGACCTATGGAGAGGTTGCCGCCGAGGCTGGCTTTGACGGCGCGGCGAGGGCCGTCGGGCAGGTGCTCGCGCGCGGAGAAGAGCTGCCGTGGTGGCGGATCGTCAACGC
>JADFOM010000117.1 GCA_022562835.1 Acidobacteriota bacterium
CAGCCCGCCGACCTGCGAGTTGGGATGTAGCACGCTGTAGGTGACCGGCGAGGGAACCGAACTGGTCTCGAGCTGGTGAGTTGTCAGGACCGAATCGCTCATGGAGCGATCATGGCACGGGCGACTCCGCGTCACCCCCGTATCTAGCTTCCTGCCGCGACCCTTTGGTCTGACACCGGGGTCGCGGTACCGCGACCCTTTGGTCTGACACCGGGGTCGCGGTGGCGCGTAGGTTGGCGCGATGACCGACGGAACGGTAAGGCACGAACGCGAAGGGCATATCTCGATTGTGACCCTTGAGCGCACTGCGAAACGTAACGCAATCAACGCGGATCTGGCAGCGGCAATCGACGCGGCGTTTAACGAGATCGACGATGATCCTGACATCTGGGTCGCGATCCTCACCGGCGGGCCCGATGTGTTTTGCGCCGGCACCGATCTGGCGGCCGGTCCTGGCAAACCGACCCAACGTGGAGGCGAATACGGCATCATCCGTCGCCGCCGCACGAAACCGTTGATCGCCGCGGTCGAAGGTGTCGCCTTCGGTGGTGGATTCGAGATCGCAATCGCATGCGACATGGTCGTCGCTGCCCGAAACGCTCGCTTCGCGTTGCCCGAGGTCCGCCGCGGTGTCATCGCCAACAGCGGGGCCTTGTTTCGCGCCACCCGCGCCCTGCCGCCGGCGATAGCGAAGGAGTTGTTGTTGACCGGCGCCGAGATCAGCCCCGAAACGCTTTTAGCCCACGGGATGGTCAATCGGGTCGTCGATCCGGGTGATGCCTTGGCGGAGGCGATGACGCTCGCCGAGCTGATCGCCTCGAACGCACCTATTTCCGTACAACACACCCTCATGGCCAGCGACCGGGTCCTGTCCATCACCGACGAGATCGGTTGGGATGCCACCGCGGAGGGCCAGAGGGCCGTGATGGCATCGGATGATTGCCGCGAGGGCGTCGCCGCGTTCCTCGAGAAACGCCAACCCGAATGGACAGGCCGGTAGAGCCGACCGCTACTCGGTAATGCCGAAACGCTCGAGACCGTATGCCTCGATCGCATTTCCCCGCAGCACGCGGTAACACTCATCAGCGTTCATGCCTGCGGCGACGAACAGGTCGTGCGCAATCTTGCGTGAATGCGGGAAGGTGCCGTCGGAATGTGGGTAGTCGGTCTCAAAGAGCACCTGGGTGACGCCGACATCGTGCAGGCACTTGAGGCCGTGGAGGTCGTCAAAGACGCATCCGTACACGCGATCGCGGGCCTGCTCACTCGGCAATACCGGGCCGCCAACTCCGCCTCGGCCCTCGCGCCACACCGAATCCATCCGTTCCATCTGGAACGGCATCCAACCGACCTGGCTCTCGGCGTAAGCGATCTTCAACTTCTTGAACCGTTCGAGGGTCCCAGAGAAGGTCCAGTCGACCAGTGATCCCTGCGCGTTCTGGGCGTACAGCGACATCGAGGTCGCAAGCGGAGCATCATCGGACGTGGTGGGCATCGACGACGACGAACCGATATGCATCGAGACCGTCGTGTCGGTTTCCTCGCACGCAGCCCAGAGCACATCCCATTCACCGGTGTACATCGAGGGGAGGCCGAGCTTGAAGGGGTTCTCGGTAAACGCGATCGCATGGCTGCCCTTGTCTGCACAGCGCTTGACCTCGTCGACCGCGAGTTGTGGGTCCCAAAGAGGCACGAGCGTGAGCGGGATCAGCCGGCCCTTGCCAGTACCGCCGCACCAATCATCGATCATCCAGTCGTTGTAGATCTTGAGACACGCCAGCGCGAGCTCCTTGTCTGACCGCTCAAGGAATCCCTGCCCAGCAAAACGGGGGAAGATGTTCGGGTAGTTGATCGCGGCTTCGACGTGGTTCAGCGTCATGTCGGCGAGGCGTTCGTCGCGGTCGTAGGTGCCCGGACGTAGATCCTCATATACCGCTGGGACGTTGCGCTGTTGCTCACGTGGGAGTCCGGCGGGAGCGTGCAGTAGACCGGTCGGCATCTCGAGGTCGTCGAACACCCAAATGTCACACGGGGTACCATCGGGGTCGCCGCGGCGATGACCGTAGTGGCCGCCCACGAACTCGAGCACAACGTTGTCGGTTTCTACCCGCGGCCCGCGAGCTCGAAGGCTCGGAGGCAGCTCGGTTTGCCAGAGATCCTTTGGTTCCATGATGTGATCGTCGACCGAGATGATCAGCGGGAGGTCTTCGACAGCAGGCGTCACTTCGTCACTCATGGCTCTCCTCAACATTTGGTGTCTCGCTCAGTCTATGTACCGACCGACCTGGCTTGACCTGTCGAGCGCCGCGGTGCCCTACCCCTAGTCGTCCCAAGTGTGTCGCCGAATGAATGTGTTCACTTCCCCCAAGGCGGCGTCGGCCTCGGGAATCGCACCGACCAAGCCATGAAAACCGTGCGGCATTCCGGGCCAGATTTCCAGTTCGGCCTCGGTCCCAGCTTGGATGAGGCGAGCGGTCAGGCGCTCGGCGTCGCTGCGGCATCGGTCGAGCTGCCCAGCGTGTAATAGAACGGGTGGCAGGTCGTTCAACTCCGCGTGTAGCGGCGATGCTCCGGGGTCGGAAGGGTCGCCGTCGGGGCCGACGTAGTCGCGGCCGCGCAGGCGGAGCCAGTCGACGTTGAGCAGAGGATCTCGCCCGATCGGATTGACCGCCGACTCGCCGGTGGCTTCCAGATCAAACCAGCCACACAGGCTGACCAAGCCAGCGGGTAGCGGGTCTCCTTCGTCGCGTAGGCGTATGAGTGCGGCCAGAGCCATGCCTCCACCGCAAGAATCGCCCATGAACACCACGGTCGCCGGCTCGGTTCCAGCGTCGATCAGCGACCTGTAGCACGCAACCAGGTCGTCGATCGGACCTGGGAAAGTTGTCTCAGGAGCAAGGCGGTACTCGGCCACGAAGACGTCTGCCCCACATTTGCGAGCGATGTTGGCTCCGTAGAACGTGTAAGTGGCGGCCGGAGAGGTGACGAAACCGCCGCCATGTACGAAGAACACAACGGGTCGTCGAGCGGCTGCGGAATTGTTCGCCCGAACCCAGATGCCGATCTCGAGCACCTCGAGAGTGACGTCGTCGCCGGGGTCGTGCCCATGCACCATTTCGAACTTGGCGCGCACCTCGGCGACTGAGTCGTCAGGGTTCGAGAAGTCGTCGGGCAACAGCTCAGCGAGTTGGGCGTACTCGGCGCTCGGGCTGATCTCCATCACGGCTCCATTAGGCGAGGATCCGAACAGAACATGTCGCGAATATGAGCGAGACTCTGTTCTGAGAACGACCACAGGTCAGCACCGATATTGGGCTGACCTGCGGCCTAGTGCTGTGGTCGGGCGGGGCGTCGATCCCCGGACCTATCGCTTTTCAGGCGACCGCTCTGCCAACTGAGCTACCCGACCGCGGGTTGGAACCATAATCGGCCGCGGGAGCTGCGCCACGTCGGCTGATTTCGGACATCGTTGATTCCAGCGGTCCCGACGGGATTTGAACCCGCGACCTCCGCCTTGACAGGGCGGCGTGCACTCCAAGCTGCACCACGGGACCGGACCATGGTGCTCCCCCGAAGGGGAACATCGGAGCGTTAGGTTAGCGCGGTCGTGAGGACAAACCCACCGAAAGCCCGCTGTTCGGGTTAGCCGCCGACCTCATTCTTCAACGCCGGCTGCACGGGTGGCGCTGTGCGCCAGTCGAGCGCTCCGTCCTCGGGCATTGCAATCCAACGTTCGCCGTTTGACTTGCTGGCCCAATGCGAGTGGTTGAGCTCGTGAATGGTGAAGCACGAATGCAGAGCGTTGGTGAATCCCATGGTGTCCATTGTCTGATTGACGGCTTCCTTGACGAGTATCGCCGCCATGGTCGGTACCTGTGCGATGCGTTGCGCGAATTCGACCGTACGTTCGTTCAGCTCGTCATTGGGGAAGATCTTGGACACCATGCCGAGCTGGTAGGCCTCTTCGGCATCGATCGAATCGCCTGTCAATAAGAGTTCCTTCGTCTTGCGGGGACCGAACTCCCACGGATGAGCAAAATACTCCACACCCATCATCCCCAGTCGGGTGCCCACAACGTCGGCGAAGTTCGCATCCTCGGCCGCGACTATGAGGTCACAAGACCACATCAGCATCAGCCCGGCCGCATAGACCGGACCTTGGACCTGGCAGATCGTGATCTTTCTGAGATTGCGCCAGCGCAGCGTGTTCTGAAAGAAGTAATGCCATTCCTGGTTCATCAGCCATTCGCTGCCCGACTTCGTGCCACCGTTGATGCCTGTTGTGGGGTGCGGGTTGGCGCCGTTAGCGCTCTCCGCGATCATCTCCTTGGAGCCCATGTCGTGACCTGCGGAGAACATCGTGCCGTTGCCACCGAGGATTACGACGCGCACCGTGTCATCGGATTCCGCGCGAACGAATGCGTCGTCAAGCTCAACGAGCATCCCGCGGTTCTGCGCGTTCTTCGTCTTGGGCCTGTCGAGCATGATGCGCGCGATCTTGCCGTCGTCGAGCGTTTCGTAGGTTATGTACTTGTAATCTGCCATGGCGATGCCTCCACTCGCGGTGAGTGACACAAATGTTAGAGGGTCCAGGCGTTGCACGACAGACGAGATAGCGAGCGTCCCAAGCGCCACTCATTCGGTCGAGAGCGCTCGCGGTGACTACGGTGCGGGGCGTGGATCGGATTGAGGCTGCTCGGAGGGCGCCCTTCGGCAACAGCCCGGAGGTGGGCGCGCGTGGAGCGCGCACCCACCGACGCGTCATCGATGCCGGTCTCTCCGTTTTCGCCGATGTGGGGTACATCGATGCTTCGATCAGCGCTATTACCGAAGCAGCTGGCTGTTCGCGGGCGAGCTTCTATCAGTACTTCGCCAGCAAGGAAGACCTGTTCTTGCAGATGACCACGCTCGTGGCATCCGAACAAATTGTGATCTTCGATCGTCTGGAAGCGGTCACGCCTGACGGGCATGGCCGCGACGCCGTCCACGCCTGGTTGATCGAGTACATCGAGCACTACCACACCTACAGCCCGGTGTTCGGCGCCTACAACGCGTTGACCCAGTACGACTCCAGTGTCACCGAAGGGGCTGCGCGCGTCTACCGGCGACTAGCCAAGCGACTGGCTTCAAAGTTCCACGACACTCCGCCTACGTGGCAGGACCCGCAGATGGGCGCACTGCTCCTTGTGACGCTCGTGAGCCGGACCCCGGCGCTGTGGCGAGTCGCCGAGGCCGGAATAGATCGCGACCGCCTTGCGTCGTCGCTGGCAGATTTGGTCCATCGATGTGTTTATGGCCCGATCGCTGGTGTCAACGTGAATGACTACCGCGGCCTCGCCGAGACCCGGATACCCGATGTCGGTGAACTCTCAGCCCCTATTGAGGCCGACCGTGCTGAAGGCGGCACTCGCGACCTACTGTTGGCCGCAGGGCGAGAGACTTTTCCGCGGCTCGGACACCATGGCACTCGCGTGGATGACATCGTCGCTGAGGCAGGCGTCGCGCATGGGACGTTCTATCGCTATTTCGAGGACAAGGACGACCTGTTCGTCCAGTTGGCCCAGGCTGCAGTTGAGGGGTTGACCGAGTTGGTTGCCTCGTTCCCCGCGAGTGGTGACGCTGCGAGTTTGCGCAGTTGGTTCACAACCTGGTTTGACACCTACGACGACAGTGCTTCGCTCGTAGCGGTATGGGTTAGTGCAGCCGAGTCGAGCCCCGCCGTACGAGATCTCGGGTTCCGACTCGCGATCGAGACCGGAACCTCTGTTGGCTCCGTCCTTGTAGGGCATGCCTCCGGCGACCTACCGGTCGACACGATCGCGCTGCTGGCATGGCTTGAGCGCCTGCCTGTCAACGTCGCGAGCCTGCGTCTGATGTCCAAACAAGACGCTGTGAATCGAGTGACCGCTCTCGTGCAGCAGGGAATGTTGTCGGCCGACCAACCTGCGTGCTGAAGCGGTGTGAAGGTGCACGAGTGTTGTAGTTGCGCTGTCTCAACGATTTGTCGGTCACGTCGAGGGAGCGGTCGGGGGATCGCTGGCGACCTATCGGGCGGGTGCCACTCAACCCCGGACCGCGGCACGTTAGTCGTAGGTCTAAGACCGGTGAGCAAATCAGTGGCTGGCAAGATCTCGTTCGGAGTCGCGGGTCGGTTGCCCGGGCCCGTCATCACCTCGAGGGTCTGGTTTGGGTGTTCCGTCGATCTGGATATTCGGCAGGATGCGATCGAGCCAGCCGGGAATCCACCAGTTTCGCTCACCCAGCAGCTCCATGGTGGCTGGTACAAGCACCATTCTCACGATGGTGGCATCGATCAGCACGGCGACGGCGAGACCAAATCCGAATAGCCGAATCACCCGATCCGATTCGAACATGAAGCTGCCGAACACGACGACCATGATCGCTGCGGCAGCGGTGATGACCCGAGCTGTCATAGCAAGTCCGTCGGCCACCGATTCGACGGCGTCGCCAGACCGGTCATACTCCTCCTTGATGCGTGAGAGAAGGAAGACTTCGTAGTCCATCGACAACCCGAAGACGACCGCGAACATCATCATGGGGATGAACGGCTCGATCGGGGCATTCCGTCCGGTGTCCAGAACGCTGTCGAACCAGCCCCACTGGAACACCACGACGACGAGCCCGTACGCGGCGGCGATCGAGAGTGCGTTCATGACGACGGCCTTGAGCGGGACTAGGAGTGACCTGAACACAACCATCAACAAGAGGAATGACAACGCAAACACGATTGCGAAGAACATGAGGGTCCGACCGGCGAGATACTCGCTGAAATCGATAGAGGCCGCAGTGAATCCCGTCAGGTAGACCTCGAGCGAGGTGCCATCGATCGCTGCAGGGATGACCTCGCTGCGCAGCCGCTCGATCGTATTGGAGGTTTCGGCAGCCTGCGGAGCGCTGTCGGCGACGAGTCGGATGATCGCTGCTTCTGGCGCGACCGGATCGTCGAAGTTCGGGCCGACCGCCTGGGAGACACCTTCTGCCTGGTCGAGTGTCTCGACAAGTGCTTCGACAGCTTCGACGTCGTCTGGGTCGCCTATCGACACCGTCGCGACGAGAGTGCCGTTGAATCCGGGCCCGAAGCCATCGGACAAGAGATCGTATGCACTTCGGCGGTCCTCGCTGGTCGGAGCGTTGCCGTCATCAGAGAAGCCGAGACGTAAACCCAGGACAGGCAACGCGAGCATCAGCAGCAAGACCGTGCAAGAGATGGCCATCGTCCAAGGCCGCGCCTGGATAATTCGGCTGAACCGGTACCAGCCGGTCTCTCGTAGCGGCTTGGGTGCCTTACGCGGCACCTCCTTGTTGAGGGGGCTGATAAATATATAGCTCCTATACTCGGGCCGTATAGTACGAAGGCCGGCAAAGCGTATCTTAAAAAAATTGAGATACGAGATGAGGAACAACAAAGGGTGTTGCCAATTTATGATGAGGTACAGAATCTTTTGCGTGAGGGCTTGGATGAGGATGCACAAAGGATTGTGGACTCACTAT
>JADFOM010000118.1 GCA_022562835.1 Acidobacteriota bacterium
AGCGGAGCCGCAGAAATCGATGGGGCCACACCGTCACCTTCTACATCCTCGGGTCGACCCTCGGTGGCATGGCGACCGGTGCGCTTATGGGCCTGAGCGGCGTCGTGGTTCGGTCGGTCGTGTCTGCACAGACCGCGGCACTCGCGCTCGGAGCCACCGCGGCCGTAGGCGTAGCCGTCGAGGCCGGCTGGGTGCGCCAACCGATCCGGGGCCACCGTCAAGTCAACGAGAACTGGCTCAACGACTATCGCGGATGGGTGTACGGCTTTGGTTTCGGGGCTCAGCTCGGCACGGGCCTCGTCACCATCGTCCCATCGTGCGCTGTATTCATCGCGTGGCTCGCCGCGCTGGCAAGCGGCCATGTCGGCACTGGTGTGCTCATCGGTTTTGTGTTCGGATTCACCCGCGCTGCTGTCCTGATATCCGCCGCACACGTCGACACACCCTCTGAGCTACACACCTTTCACCGCCGTCTGGTCGCGTTAGGCGTCCGCTGGCGTCAACTCACCTTGGTGACGCTCGGCGTCGGCGCGTTTTGTTGGCTCACCGTGGGAGTAGCGCTATGACCACGATCGATGCACACGGTTTGTCGGTGGACGTTCCAAAGGGTTGGGACGGCGCGATCACGAAGTTCGACGGCACATCCGCCAACACAGAATTCGCGGGGCCGCACAACAAAGGTCTGACCCTTCCCGTACTGCACCTCGCCAACTTCGCCCTTCCGCCAAGGCGGGGAGACTACGGAAGCGGTGCCGTCGAGATCATGCGCCGTGGAGGGCTCCTCATCTGCCTGCTCGAGTTCGATCCCGTCGAGGCCAAAAGCTCGCTCTTCGCCGGCAAACCGATCCCGCGCCAACTACGTCAGCGCGACTTCTCGCCCGACGCGATGCAGCGCACGTTAAAGGGCATGAGCGGTACTCAGTTCTTTGGCGCCGAGGCCGGGCGTGCGTTGTGCCTCTATGTCGTGCTCGGCAGTCATGCGCGACGGGCCGTGCTGGTACCAGAGGTCAACAAGGTGCTCGCCACCCTCGAGGTGGCGTAGGGAACTAGGTGCCGAACTAGGTGTCAGACACCGTTTTCAATCGGTCTCAGTGATTGTGACCGACTCGATCACGACGTCGGTGTCGGGCCGGTCGGACCGATTGGTCGAGACGACCTGCATCGCATTAGCCACCTCAATGCCGCTGACAACCTTGCCGAACAGCGCATACTGCGGCGGAAGCTGGGTGCCGGATGAGCCGGTGATGATGAAGAACTGCGATCCGTTCGTGTCGGGTCCCGCATTGGCCATCACGACCGATCCCAGCTCGTAGCGACCGGGCGCTGGCAACTCGTCGGCGAAACGGTATCCGGGGCCACCACTACCCGTTCCGGTCGGATCGCCGCCCTGGCACATGAAACCATCGATCACGCGGTGGAAGATTATGCCGTCGTAGTAGTGGTAACGACTCAGGAAAACGAAGTTGTTTACCGTACTGGGAGCGGTGGCGGCATCGAGCGCAATCACCATGGTGCCCATCGAGGTAACCATCTCCGCGCTGTAGCGCTTGGCTGGATCGATGACCATCGGTGGAGGTCCGTCGAAGTCGGTGCAGCGCGGGCTTGAGCCGTCAGCGGCCGGTGCGGTATTGGACATGTCGTATCGTTTCGATCGATGGTTTGTGAGCCCCGCAGCGTACCGGTCAACCACCGAGCTCATTCAGTTTCGTATAGTGCGCGAATGGTCTCCGCTGAAACGATTCGGGACGAGCAGGCAAAAGCACCCGGCCGACGACGACGCGACCCGCTGGTGTTGACGTGCCAGCCGTGCGAAGTGACATGGCGCGGGCAGCCCGAATCGACCTGCTGGTCGTGTGGCGGGCAGGGCGTCCAAGTCGGCAGCGCCGTACTCGTCGACTAGGCATCCACCGCGGCTCTACCCACCTGCCATTCGAGCATCGCGACCGACTTCGTCCCACCCTCGGTGTCCTGAGCGCCAACCTCTACGAATCCGTAGCGTGCGTGGAACCTCAACGAGCCCTCGTTGCGTGGACGGGTATTGACCTCCGCGAGCATCACCCCGACCCCGCGTGAACGCGCATCAGCAGCAAAAACATCGTAGAGGTTCTCACCGATACCTTCCGACCGAGAACGTTGCGCGACAACAATGCGGTCGACATAGTTGAACTCCTCGTACCGCTGAGAAAACCAGGCGTAATTCTCGCTCGCATAGCGACAGCCGGGTCCTAGACCTATAAGAAAACCACACGGTCCGAAGTCGTCCTCGGCCACAAGCACGCACCGCGCCTGTACCACCAGCGCCTCAAGTCCAGCATTGTCGAGTGACGACACCGCTGGAACGGCATCGCTGTTGAACTCAAGTATTGATTCGACATCAGCTGCGGCCATGTCGCGGATTATCGGCGAACCCATCAGACCAGATCGACGTCGGCGACGATCTCGACAAGCGAAGGTCCGTTGTGTGCGAGCGCTTCCGCCAGCTTTTCGGCAAGCTCATCGCCTCGCTCAACTCGAAGTCCCCGGCCACCGCAGAGTTCGGCGAACGCTGCAAAGTTCGGGTTGTGAAGCGATGTCTGCCACACGTCCCATCGACCCGCCCGCTGCTCCTTGGAGATCTTGCCTAACTCGCCATTGTTGAGGACGACATGGGTTAGGTCCATTCCGTACTTGACGGCCGTAGTGAAGTCCATCGCGTACTGCCCGAAACCTCCGTCGCCGGATACGCCAATGACCTGACGGTCACCACCGACAGCGGCCCAGGCCCCCATAGCAGCGGGGAACCCGAAACCGATCGACCCGAGGTATCCCGACATCAAGACCGTCTGGTTCGAAACCTCGAAGTACCGTCCGAATGAATAGGCGTTGTTGCCGACGTCGACGCAGATCACCGCGTCGTCATCTACGGCCGTCGACAACGCGGCGAACACCGCTGCGGACGCCAACCCCTTCGACTGGTCATCATCGCCTCGGCGTAGTTTTTCGGAGCGCCATATCGCCCAGCGCTGCGCAACCTCGGGGCGCAGATCGGTACACGCGATGTTGTCGTCGAAGGCTTCGACCATGGCAGCGGCGGTTACGCCCACGTGGCCAAGCACCGGAACGTCGACCGGATGAAAGCGCCCGAGCGCCAGCGGGTCGAAATCGACCTGAACGATCGGCTTGTAGCTGGCGATACCGGTATGGTTCGAAAACGAAGCGCCGAAGACAACGAGAAGATCCGCTTCGTTCATGAACCAACTCGCGATCGGAGTGCCCGACCGGCCGAGCACTCCGCAGCCGAGTTCATGATGATCGGAGATCTGGCCCTTGGCCTTGAAGGTCGTCGCGACCGGCGCACCGATGTGCTCGGCCAGAGCAACAACCGCATCCATGTCGTCGCGAGCGCCGTTGCCCACGATGATCATTGGGCGCGAAGCCTTGCCGATCGCAGCCACCGCGTCAGCCAGTGCCTCTGTGGGTGGAGCCACCTCGCGCGCACCCATGCGGCCTTCTGGACCGGTCGAAACCGCGTCGGGTGCGGGCATAGTCTGAACCTCATCGGGCAGTACGAGATGGGCGACATCGCGCTCTACCAGCGCCGTCTTGGCCGCCAGGCTCATCAGTTCTGCGTGATCAGAACCGGCAGCGACCGTCGCCGAATACCTGGCGACGTCGGCGAACGCGTTATGGAGGTCTACATCTTGAAAGGCGCCGCGCCCCCTCACGCTCGAAGGCACTTGGCCGGAGATAGCAAGGACGGGAGCCCGATCGACCTTGGCGTCGTAGAGCCCGGTCAGCAAGTTGGTGGAGCCCGGTCCAGCAATTGCGAAGCAAGCCGCCAGACGGCCTGTGAGTTTGCCGTAAGCGGTCGCAGCAAACGACGCTGCGCCCTCGTGACGGATACCGAAATAGGTGAGGTCTCCACGTTGCTCGGCTCTACGCATTGCCTCGGCAAAGCCAAGGTTGGAGTGACCGACCATGCCGAAAACGGAGTCGACCCCCCAGCGAACCATCGTCTCGACAAGTACGTCGGACACGGTACGCTCGGCCGGCTGCTCCGCTGGAAGCTGCACATACACGCCATCTTCGCGGACTTCGGTATCGAAGCAGGCGGGGGCGTCGCTGAAACCCTCAGGTGGCTGACCTGTCAGTGGATCGTAGTCATAGCCATGCCACGGACAACGCAATAATCCGTTCTCGATCGAACCCTCGCCCAATGGCCCACCCTGGTGGGGGCAACGATTGTCGAGGGCGCCGTACTGGCCCTGATAATGAGACAGGGCGAGGCTGTGACGTCCGACCGTGGCCGTGCGGACCCGTCCCTCATCCAATTCGTCGAGTCCGGCGACCTTGTGCCAAGTCTCATCGTTTGGTTCAGTTCCCTCATTCATGGTGTGACCCCTCCATAGGCGATATCGGTGAGATGTGCCATCTCCCGATCGAACGTGGTGAGGTCATCGGTACAAAACGCCGTCAGGGTGTCGTGGCCACATGCCCGCGCCAGCACACTCATCAACGCGGCCGTCGCTTCGAAGAATCGCTGGAGTCGCTCGGCCGCTTCGTCAATTATCAGGCGAGAGCGCAGGTCCTTGCGCTGCGTCGCGATCCCGACGGGACAGTTGTCGGTTGAACAGGCTCGCATACCGAGGCAACCGATCGCCTGCATCGCAGAGTTGGACACCGCCACCGCGTCCGCACCCAACGCGAGCGCCTTCGCGAAGTCGGTATGGGTGCGCAGCCCGCCGGTGACGACCAGGGTTACATCGCCACGTCCGCGCGCATCGAGGTGGCGACGAGCGCGAGCCAAGGCGGGGATCGTCGGCACAGAGATGTGATCACGGAACAACAGGGGCGCGGCGCCGGTTCCCCCGCCTCGTCCGTCGAGAATCAGATAATCGACGCCGACTCGCAGCGCCGCGTCAATGTCGTCCTCGATGTGTTGAGCCGACATTTTTATGCCGATCGGAATTCCGCCCGAGGCCTCGCGCACCTCGTCGGCGAATCGGCGGTAGTCGTCCTCGGACTCGAACTGCTCAAACGTGGACGGAGAGATCGCGTCCTGACCGGCGGCGAGACCGCGCACCGCGGCGATCTTCTCGCTGACCTTTGCCGCAGGCAGATGTCCTCCAGTACCCGTTTTCGCGCCCTGACCGACCTTGAAATGGAAGGCCTGCGACGACGCCGCCTTGTCGAGCGACCAGCCGAAGAATCCGGACGCGAGCTCGTAAAAATATCTCGAACTCTCTGCCTTCTCCTCGGCGAGCATGCCGCCTTCACCTGAACAGATACCCGTCCCGGCCAGCTCAGCGCCGCGCGACATCGCAACCTTGGCCTCCTCGGACAGAGCGCCGTAGCTCATGTCCGAAACGAACAGCGGAATGTCGAGCGACAACGGCTTGTCCGCGTTCGGTCCAATGACGGTGCGGGTTTCGACGGGATGTGCGTCGAGCAGCGGTTTACGTGCCAACTGTGCAGTCACAAACTGAATATTGTCCCATTCGGGCAAGGAACCGCGTGGCACGCCCATCGACGTGATCGGTCCGTGATGACCGAGATAGTCGAGACCCTGGTCGGCGAGTTGGTGGATCAACGCGACATGGGGCTCGTCGGGTGTGCCGTGCGGGTCCTGGTAGGCCCCCTGGTACTCATCACGATCAAATGGCTGGGGATTTTCGCGCTCCCAACCAAGAACCTCGTCGAGGTCGATCTTGATCTTCCCATCGGCTACCCATGAGTTGAACTTGTGGAGCTTCTCGTTGTTGTCGTAGCTGCTCACACCACTTCGGTACACGTAGTCCCAACCGTGCAGGCCGCAGATCAGATTCTCTCCGACGATGCTCCCATCTGACAGGTGCGCACCTCGGTGGAGGCAGCGTCCGTAGAGGACGACGTGGTCGTCGCCGTACCGAACAATGACGAGGTCGACATTGGAGACCAGGGCACCGGTCGGTACACGGTCCTCAACGTCGGCCCATGTTGCAATGGGATGTGGCTGCATGAATCGGACAATAGCTTGGTGCTGGACGTGACGCAGACGGTCGATCTCGCTGACATGGTGCCGATTGGAGATGGTGAACGTTTCAACACAACAGGACTACGACATCGCGATCATCGGAGCGGGGATCGTCGGGTTGGCCACGGCCACATCAATGCGGCGCAAGCGACCCGATCTTTCACTGGTCGTACTAGAAAAGGAGACCGGTCCAGCCACCCACCAGACCGGCCGCAACTCCGGTGTCATTCACTCGGGCCTGTACTACACGCCTGGTTCGCGCAAGGCAGCAATGGTTGCATCCGGTCGTCGGGCGCTCTTCGAATTCTGCGACGAGCACGACATCACATATGAGCTGTGTGGCAAGGTCGTCGTGGCTGTCGATGACAGTGAAATTCCACGTCTCGATGACCTCCACGCCCGATCGCTTGACAACGATGTCGCCTGCGAGATCCTCGACGGCGATGCTCTGCGCGAACGCGAGCCCGCCGCGGCTGGAGTCAAGGCACTTCACGTCCCCAGTGCGGGCATCATCGACTACCGCGCCGTGTCCAAGGCCCATGTCGAAGCACTGTTGGCGCACGGTCACGACGCGCGTCTCGGTTGGTCTGTCGACGACATCACGACCACGACCGGACAGATCACGCTTAGCGGACCCTCTGGCAGCATCCGCGCCAGAGTTGTCGTCAACTGCGCTGGTCTCCACTCCGATCGCATCGCGGCAATGGCCGGAGCTGATCTAGACGGAGTACGCATCATGCCGTTTCGCGGCGAGTACTTCGAAATCGACCCGGCGCGCCAGGAACTCTGTCACGATCTGATCTATCCACTCCCCGACCCCGCCTTTCCCTTCCTCGGGGTACATCTCACCCGCATGATCCGAGGCGGTATTCACGCAGGTCCAAACGCGGTGCCAGCCCTACAGCGAGAGGGTTATCGCTGGCGCGACATCGACCGCCGAGATCTCAGCGAGGTGATTAGGGCCCGCAGCAGCTGGGTTCTCGCGCGCAAATACTGGCGTACTGGGCTCGGCGAGATTCATCGGTCGCTGTCCAAGCGAGCCTTCGTCAAAGCGCTCTCGCGTCTCGTCCCCGACATCCGCGCCGACGATCTCAAACCATCACCGTCCGGCGTGCGGGCGCAGGCGATCGGTCGATCCGGATCCTTGCTAGACGATTTCGAGATCCGCCGGTCAGCCCACGCGGTGCATGTACTGAACGCACCGTCACCTGCCGCGACCGCCAGTTTGGCGATAGGTGACCACGTCGCCGATCTAGCGATCGCAACGGGTGAGCCAGACTAAATTCCCGATAGAGTCAGTCGGGTATAGGAACCTCACACAAAGGACGCGATCATGGCCATCCGACTCGGAGACATTGCCCCAGACTTCACCGCCGATACGACCGAGGGAACAGTCGATTTTCACGACTGGAAGGCCGGTTCGTGGGCGGTGCTCTTCTCGCACCCGAAGGACTTCACACCGGTTTGCACCACCGAACTCGGCTACACCGCCAAG
>JADFOM010000119.1 GCA_022562835.1 Acidobacteriota bacterium
GTCCTTGTGGATCAAGCCGACGCGCAGCTCACCTGGAACATCGGCTGCGGTGAACACGGCGGCAACACCGTCGACCGCCTCGGCCGGCGTGCTGTTGATCGCCAGTACGTCGGCGCGCGGATGATCTGCGAGGAGCAAAGCACCGTGGAGTAGATCCGGTACCGCCATGTCATCAATAAATGGGCGATCACCTAACGAGAGCGCTCCGGCTTCATACTTCCTGCCGCGGCTTCCAACGCCCTTGGGTTCTATCGCCACCGGTGTTTCTCCCCGCGCCAGGCTTTCGACCGCATCGAGGATCTTTGTGTAGCCGGTACAGCGGCACAGATGACCGCCGAGTAGACGCGCGGCCCGCTCACGGGTGAGCTCTGTCCCAGCTTTGTCCAACATCGCCTTGGTGCGCATCAAGATGCCTGGAGTACAAAAGCCGCACTGCAGCGCCCCGTGGGCGGCAAATGTTTCTGACATACGAGCGCGTTCTTCGTCGCTCAGGCCTTCAAGGGTCGTTATCTCGGCGCCCTGTGCCTTGTCCATGCTCGTCTGACAAGCAACACGCGCCTTGCCGTCGACAAGGACTGTGCAGCATCCACACTGTCCGCTCGGCGAACAACCATCTTTCGGCGACGTCACCCCCAATTCGTTGCGCAATGCGAAGAGCAGGTGTTCGTGGTGATCGCCGACCGCGACATCGCTGCCGTTAAGTCGAAAGTTGGTCATCGTTCACGCTCCACGCTCGCTGTAGGCGCGACGCCGCGCTGGTTGCCGATTCGTTGATACATCTCGGGGCGTCGATAGCGCCCGAAGTCGAAAACAGTTTCGGTGTATTGGCGGCACATGTCGAGGTCGATCGTGGCGCTGACAAGTTCATCGCCGTTGCCCAGCGCACATGCCACCACCTCGCCCGAAGGAGCAATGATTGACGACTCGGCTAGCGCGTCGACCCCCTCTTCGTTCCCGCCCTTGGCGACACCGACTACCCATGTTCCATTCTGATAAGCGCCCGCGGACATGACCAGCCGGTTGTGAAATCCGGCCAAGGCATCCTGGCTCGGATCGGGCGCGTAATGGATAGGTGTGTTGTATCCGATCAGGATCAGTTCAACCCCTTGAAGTCCCATCTCTCGGTACGTTTCGGGCCAGCGCCGGTCGTTACAGGTGGCCAATCCGACAATCCCGCCAAACGCTGGCCACACACCGAAACCATCGGGCGAGGGCTCGAAGTAGCGCCGCTCGAGATGCTGGAAGGGACGCCATGGCTCGTCGTTCTCGTGGCCGGGAATATGGACTTTTCGATACTTGGCGACAAGGCGTCCGTCCCGCTCCACAAGCACGGTTGTGTTGTATCGGTGGCCGTCTGCGGTGAGTTCGGCGTAACCGAGCGAAAAACCGATACCGCGCTGAGCCGCGTCGTCGAACAGCGCCGAAGTATCGGGGCCGGGCATCGACGTCTCGAAGTAGTGGTCATGGCCACCGACATCCTCGGTATACCAGCGAGGGAAAAACGTTGTTAGAGCAAGCTCGGGGTAGACGACCAGCGCGCATCCCGCCGTATCAGCCTCGGCGAGCAACGCACGAAGACGCTCGACCACTTCAGAGCGCGTCTCCTCGCGAGAAATCGGGCCGAGCTGGGCCGCGCCGACGGTGACCACCCGAGTCATGAATCTGCCCCGCGACCGAGCGGATTTCCTACACGACTAGCTAGCAGCTCCCCGACAAACTCCGCCGCGGCATCCGTAGAGCGTGCCTCCACGACGAAACCGCCGTCGATGAGAAAACCCTGCCCTTCACGTTGAGCAAACAAGTCGGGGTCGGTGAATAGACGAGGCTTGATGATCGCTGGATCGCCGCGCTCTGGACAGAAAGTCAGGCAGTTTCCGCACTCGTTGCAGAGCTCGGCCAACACCAGGTATTGCTGGCGGCCCTTCATGCCTTCAAGGCTTGCGATGTTGAAGAAGGCGTCGTTGGGGCAGACGGTCACGCAAAGATTGCACGCCACGCAGCCGAACATCTCGAGATCATTGTCGACCGCACGTGGCAGCTTTTCGTTTGCGTCGAGATGGTATGACGCTGCGCCCTCCACCGACCGCAAGCTCTCGGCATAGCTAGCACAGGCACTCGGGTGCCCTGCAGCATTCGCCGCCTGTTGACGGATCGATCGCAGATCCGCAAGGGAGCTACCGCCGGCATTGGCAATTGTCTTCGTGAGCGACCGCAACATTGGGGCCAACCGGCCATAACCGCCCGGTTTGAGAAGGTCAGAGCACACCGTGGCGGGGTTGATGCCCACTCCGAGTGAATCTGCGAGGTTCTCCTTGCCGATCCCTGCAGAGAAGCTAACCATTATGTCGCCGTCGTGCCCGGGCAGGTCGAATGTATGCGGAAGCGCTGCTGCGAGCTTGTCGAGCAGCTCCATGGAAACAACGTGCAATGGGGGTCCGGAGAGGTACATCGTCTCGTCGGGCATGAATCCCTTGTGGTTCTCAACGACGAGCGTGTTGGTCAGCTTGATGCCGAAGCGCCGGCCGCGCTGCGCCGCATATGAGCGCAGCTCGCCGATCAGTTCGATACCGCGAGCGAACTGGAGATCGTCCGCAAAGGCCGCTTCTTTGACCCGTACGTCGGCGTAGCCAAGTCGCCGATTGACAATGTCCGCAACCGCTTCGTAACCGAGCAGGGTCGGGTTGAGCTTGACGATGACATCGAGATCGTGAGCGTCGATGAGATGTCTCGTGATCGCGTCGATCTCTTCGGGCGGACAGCCATGAAAGGTAGAAAGCGTGAGCGTGTCGGAGATCACAGGGCTGAACGGCAGCTCGGCGTACGAAGCAAACATGCCATCGACTTCCTCACGAAGTCGTTCGATCTCGGCTGACGCGTCCATCATTGAGCGAATGAAGTGCTCAACTTTCGACGAGCAGATCCCGGCGAGGTCGTAACCCACAGACATGTCGAACACGTGTGGCCCCGGGTTTGGGCCGACGAATTCTCGAAGCGGTTCCCATCGCTTGAGAATTTCGATGATCATCCACGCCTTGACGTACTCGGTAAGGCTCTGTTCCACCTCGAGTTCTTGGCTCCACTCGATGTTGTAGCCGATGGTCTCCATATCAATGCAAGGTCGACCGATCTCGAGGTCATCGCGGACCTGAACCGTCTTCAATTCGAAGAGCCGTGAACCTCCGAGCCAGGCCAGCACAATGTTCTCGGCGAGTTGGCTGTGTGGTCCGGCGGCTGGACCGATCGGCGTCGCACACCGCCGACCCAAGAATTCGAAGCTCAGGTCGACACTGTCGTCGGCTTGCCAGATGCGTGCGTTGGGCATGTCGAAGATCTTCTTGCGGCTTTCCCACTCATGACCGATTCGCCCAAGAAGTGTCCCTAGGGACATTGGTGTGAGTGGCGGCGACACATGGCTCATCGCGCGTCTCGATCGTCGACCTTCATCCGGACCGATCGTAACAGGTCTTTACATTTCGTAAAGGCCTATGGCTAGTCTCTTGGTATGGATCGAGACGCAGACGTAACCGTCGAGTTTCTCGTCGAACCGTTCTCCGAAGGCGCGCCGGGTCAACACGTCGACGCCGCGGCCGCGGCGTTCGCCGATCAGGGCGTGAAGGTAGAATTCGGCGCGTTCGCCTCCTCGGCGACGACCGAACTCGATCGTGCCGCAGACGCCGTCGCCGCGATGATCCGAAATGCGTTCGCCAAGGGCGCCACCCGCCTACGGATCCAGATCGGCCGAGACCTTGAGGCGATGTCGATCGGCGATCTACACAACGCCCTAGGCGATATGTTCGCGGACCTCGAACGTGAATCATCAATACCGGTGCACGAGTGGAACCGCACTCAAAAGCAGGCGGCTATCAGACGCTTGTCCGAGCGCGGTGCGTTTCTACTGCGCGGCTCGATCGATGACGTCGCGACGCTCATGGGAGTGAGTCGTATCACGATCTACAACTACCTCAATGCCATCGAGTCACCCTGATGTTCTGTTTCTATGACCCCTGGAGTGCCCAAAACGGCGTCCTAGCGGTCAGAAAAACCAAGAGTGTGACGGATGCGGGATGCAACATCGGCTGGCCGAGCAGCTAAATCAGAACTCGAGAACCGCAACGGCCGCCAACCGTGACTCACCAAGATGTTCTGTCGGCCTCCATCAGCTGCGATTTGCTCCGGCGACGAGTGCCATTCGACGCCGTCGAACTCACAGAAGACCTTCTGGTCGGGATAGCCGAGGTCAACTCGAAACCGTTTGCCCTCAAGCTCTACCTGGAACTGCACAGCCGGCGCGGGAAGCCCGAATCGCTGACAGATTCGAATGAGGTCAACCTCTGGTCCTGACTCGGCACGATCGGCGTCATCTGGGAACGAGTCAAGTACTCGATGCAGCACACCACAGCCGTTTCGGCCCTGTTTGCCAACTCGAATACGGAATCCCCACAGGTCCCGCATCGATACGAGGTCGATCGCGAGCGAATGATCGACCAGCCTCGCAACCTCCCGCTCGGGGAAGATCAGCCCTGCATCACACAAGGTTCGCACGGGGCTAGTCACTCTCACGCCCTCAATCCACGTCGTGTCCGAATCTTGCAGATCGACGGAGCGATGGACGATTCCCGGGGCGTTTGTAACCTTTCGGGGATATCGCACGGTTGCCTCCAAATCGTCGTCGACGTTCCGGATGCCCCACAGACGCAGCGCGCTTCGGTGCGATGCAACTGCCGGCGTTCGGCTCGAGAGACACAACGCTGCCAGACGCTGTTCCCAACTCTCGGGCACCGCGGCCACTCTAAAGAGTCGCGGGCTTAGGCGCTCCAAGGAACCGGACTTGACCATCGAAGCGACCCGCTTGCTGGAGTAGCCGGCGGTCCGGAGCTGCTCAGTTGTGAGGAGGCCATGCTGACTCGCGGCCGTCCGAGCGAGGACATCGAATCCTCGTTGCATCTGCCCATCCTGCGCCGAGGGTGTGACAGGCCATCAGCTTTTCTGTTTCTCTGACCCCGGGAGTGCCCAAAACGGCGTCCTAGCGGTCAGAAAAACAGAAAATCAGATGGAACGGGCGACACGGAAGCCGATGTTGCCGGCGGAACTGTCCACTGTATTCCCGCTGCGAGCAGCGACTCGATAACGGCGGCAGTACGACTCGTGACACAGGTAGGAACCCCCGCGCATCACAACCATCTCGCCTTCGTCGGGACCCTGCGGATTCGTCAGCTCAGACCGTTCGTAATACGTAGGATCGAACCAGTCGCTACACCACTCCCAGACGTTGCCGCACATGTTGTATAGGCCAAATCCATTCGGCTCAAACGTCGCAACGGCTGCGGTTCCCACGTATCCGTCATCAGCGGTGTTCTCGGCTGGAAAACTTCCTTGCCAGACGTTCATTCGATGTCGGTCGTCGGGCACCAGATCGTCGCCCCACGGGAAGAGCTTCTGGTCGAGTCCTCCTCTGGAGGCATACTCCCATTCCGCCTCGGTCGGCAGACGCACATCTGCCCACGTACAGAAAGCAACAGCATCAGCATGGGTTACGTGTATGACGGGATGATCGCCACGGCCATCCACATCGGACTGCGGACCCTCTGGGTGGCGCCAGTCCGAAGCGAACACCTGACGCCACCAAGGTGCCGCTGCCACGGCTGCGGTGTCCTCGAAGTCATCGGGCAACAGCCCCCCGAAGACAAACGACCATCCGAACCGCTCAGCGTCGGTGACAAACCCTGAGTGGTCGACAAACGCAGCGAAGTCGTCGTTACTGATAGCGCATGCGCCGATCTCGAATTCTCCGATCTGGACGTCGTGTACCGGCCCCTCCCCGTCGGACGGGTAGCTGATTACGTCATCGCAGCCCATCGCGAAGCGAGTCTCGGTCAACCGCACCATGCGGTGTTGTGCGCTCAGCATTCCCCCGCGCGAACCAATATCGTTTCGCTCATCGCCGTTCGTATCACTAGATGCAGGTCTAACAGGGCCGCAGCACGGCTTCGGTTCAGACATTCCAGACGCTCCTCTAAATCGGTGCCCGTGTCGATCACGGGCGGAGGGTCAAGACCAACATACGCTGGCCCAACATGAGCAACGACCCGGAGCGACCCGCTCGCCCTCCACCGAGCCCACTCGCGATGTGGCGATGGGCTTGGCTGCTCATACGCGAGGTCATCGATGAGTACCAGCAGGATCGGGGAGGCGATGTTGCCGCGGGCATTACGTTTTGGATGCTGGTATCGATCCCCTCAGGGTTGCTCGCACTTGTCTCGGCTCTTGGCTGGCTCGAACTATTTGTCGGCGAAGAGGTCGCCAACGATGCTGAAGACGAGATCGAGACACTCATCCGTGAGACCTTTGTCGACTCCACGACGCTCCAGGAGACGGTGACCGGGCTTTTCGATTCCGCGCATCCCGGGCTGTTCACGGTCACGACCATGGTCGCCTTCTACACGCTGAGCCGCGGCTTCGCTGGCTTGATCCGCGGACTCGACGTGGCGTACGAGGTCGAGGAAGGGCGAGGGTGGCTTCGTTTGAGGCTCGTCGCGATCGCCCTCGGGACCGCGACGGTCATGGTCGTCGGCGGTGTTGCAATCTTCCTCGTAGTCCTGGCGGGCCAAGGCCTTTCCTCAACAGGTTTGAGCTTGGCCATCGCTCTTACCGTGCTGATCGCGTGGGCAACGACAATCTTTCATCTCGCCCCATTTCGACGGAGTCCATGGCACCATGACCTACCTGGCGCGGTGCTCACAGCGATCGGCTGGGCCGCAGCTCCCCAGGCCTTCGCTATCTACGTCAGCGCAAGCTCCGCTGGCAACCAAGTCACCACAACGCTTGGAATGATCGTGTTAGCCCTCATGATGCTGTATGCGTTGAGCGTGCTGATGCTCTTGGGGGCGGAACTCAATGATGTGTTGACACGTCGCTCCGGTAGTGGGCGTCAACTGAAACGATCGCTAGTCCCAAGAATCGCCCCATTTCCGGATGAATGATCTATGGTGTTGGGTCGGCGGACGAATGTTCTGCCATCAAAATCGACGGAGGCGTCATAGTGTTTGCAGAATTTGGTTCTGGTCAGGTGCTCTGGTCAATGTTCTGGTTCTTCCTTATCTTCATCTGGATTTGGCTCTTGATTACGGTGTTCGCCGACATCATACGTAGCAAGGACCTCGACGGGTGGAGCAAAGCAGCGTGGACGATCGGCATTATTGTGCTGCCGTACCTCGGTGTATTCATCTACCTGATCGCTCGTGGCGGCTCGATGACAGACCGCACGATCGAGCAGGTGAATAAGCAGGAAGAGGCAACACAGGCTTATATCCGCGACGTGGCCGGCTCCGGTTCGGCCGACGAGCTCGCCAAGCTCGCTGAGCTTCACAAGGCCGGCACCTTGGACGATGCAGAATACACAGCAGCGAAGGCCAAGGTCATCGGCTGACCTCAAACCGTCGAGGAATAACGAG